>CALGEU010000110.1 GCA_937881285.1 uncultured Clostridia bacterium
TTCGCAAGATTATCGGCTTGGTGGTTTCGATTGGGTGGGACACCCACACCCGAACGAAAGCTTGTTTGGAGCGTTTATCCGCCCATTCGAAACGTACTAAAACTAGCTAAATAATGTACAGCAAAACTGATATATATGCCATAATCCGATAAACGGATGAAGAACAAGAAAGAGCCACGCTAACGGCAACCCTAATGTATAAGCAATACATGAGTTGACGGGAGCGTGGCTCTGACGCAGTTATTCGCCGTTTAGCGGATTATGGGCGGGTCCCAGTGAGCGTCAGGCTCAAATCCCATAATCTTCACTGCCGTTGCCGCAACGTCCGAAAGTCCGAAAGCACCGTCGGCGATGGAGCAATCATAGTTGTAAACGATGAAAGGAACGGGGTTGAGTGAGTGCGCCGTACGCACGGTGATTTGCCCCTTTTTGTTCTTTTCGAGCATCTCGTCGGCGTTGCCGTGGTCGGCGGTGACGATAAGTGCGTAATCGTGTTTCTTGACTATCGGGAGAAGTCTTGCGAGTGCAAGGTCGACTGCTTCGACGCCGATTCTCGTTGCGTCGAGATTGCCGGTGTGTCCCACCATATCTCCGTTGGGATAATTGCAACGGATGAAGCCGTATTCACCGCTTTCGATTGCTTCGATAACCTTGTCGGTGACTTCTGCGGATTTCATCCACGGACGTTGGTCGAAAGACACTTTGTCGGACGGGACTTCTTCCCAAACTTCGAGTGCGTCGCTGAATTTTTCGGAGCGGTTACCGTTCCAGAAATACGTCACGTGACCGTACTTTTGCGTTTCGGAAACAGCGTAAGACTTCACGCCGTGATTGACGAGAAATTCGCTGAGCGTATATTTGATTTGCGGCGGTTCGACAAGGAATCTCGTGGGCAAATGCAAATCTCCGTCATATTGAAGCATACCTGCGTAAAGAACTTTGGGCATATTGCCACGATCGAAACCGTTGAAGTCTGCATTGTCAAACGCCATAGATATTTCGATTGCGCGGTCACCGCGGAAGTTGAATAGTATCACGCTGTCGTTGTCGTGCATTGCGCCCACGGGTTGACCGTCCTTGACGATAACGAATGCAGGCAAATCCTGGTCGATAACGCCGGGGTTTTCCGCACGGTAAGTCTCGATTGCTTCCGTTGCGCTTGCAAATCCCCTGCCTTGTCCGTAAACGTGGGTGTAGAAGCCTTGTTTGACCATATCCCAGTTTGCGAAATATCTGTCCATAGTGATGACCATTCTGCCGCCGCCGCTTGCGATGCATGCGTCAAATGAGTCGTCGTTGAGTTCTTTGAGAGCGTTTTCGAGCATATCGACGTAGACGAGCGCGCTGGTTGCGGGAACGTCTCTGCCGTCAAGCAAAGCGTGAATACGCACGTGTTTGACTCCGCCTGCCTTTGCGCCCTTCACAAGAGCGATAAGGTGACCGATGTTGCTGTGCACGTTGCCGTCCGAAAGCAATCCGATGAAATGCATCGTCGAGCCGTGATTTACGCAATTGTCCTTGAGTTCCTTCCATGCGGAAGAATTGAAAATATCGCCGCTTTCGATTGCTTCTTCAACGAGTTTTGCGCCTTGCGAATAGACCTGTCCGCAACCGAGTGCGTTGTGTCCCACTTCGCTGTTGCCCATATCGTCGTCGCTGGGAAGACCGACTGCCGTGCCGTGCGCCTTGATATAGGTGTTCGGGCATTCTTTGAGAAGTGCGTCGAGCGTCGGAGTGTTTGCCAAAGTGACTGCGTCGCCGAGTCCAGTTTTGGACTTTCCTACGCCGTCCATAACAACCAAAACAAGTTTTTTCATATTATTTTACCTTTTGAAAAATCTAACCGTCCGAGATTTTCGAGCGGTTAGATGATAGATTTTTAGTAGTTTACGACTTGTGAGAAGTCAACTGCTTTCAAGGATGCGCCGCCGATGAGACCGCCATCGATTTCAGGCATAGCCATGAGTTCTTTGACGTTCTTGGGGTTCATGCTGCCGCCGTATTGAATACGAACGCGGTTTTCTGCGCACTTGGGGCAATAAAGCTCCGCCATCGTTCTGCGGATGATTGCAATCGTTTCGTTTGCGACTTCTGCGGTTGCGGTCTTGCCTGTGCCGATTGCCCATACGGGTTCGTATGCGATGACGATGTTGTCGAGTTCTTCTTTGTCGATGCCGTCGAATGCGCCTTTGGTTTGACGAACGAGAACTTCTTCAACCTTGCCGCTTTCTCTTTCTTCGAGAGTTTCGCCCACGCAAATGATGGGTTTAAGACCTGCCGCGAGTGCCGCTTTTGCGCGAGCGTTGACGGTTTGGTCGGTTTCACCGAAGTATTGACGACGTTCGGAGTGGCCGATGATGACGTATTCTACGCCGAGTTCAACAAGCATTTTTGCGGAAATTTCACCGGTGAAAGCACCTTTTTCTGCCCAGTGTACGTTTTCTGCGCCGACGTGAATGTTGGTGCCTTTGGTCATTTCGACTGCGGTTGCCAAATCGGTGTACGGAGTGCAGATAACGACGTCGCAAGCCGCGTCTTTGACGAGCGGAGCGAGATCCGTGATGAGCGCTTTGGTGTCAGCGATGGTGTTGTTCATTTTCCAGTTGCCTGCAATAATGGGTTTTCTCATAATATACTCCAAAAATTTATTTTCAATATGTTTTTTCTGTTGTTTCCGTCCGATTCCGCTAGGTATAAAACGCACGCGCTAATCGTATGAAGAACAAGGAAGAGTTGCCTTTTCCGCTCGCCCAACATGGTTGTCGAACGATTGCGAAAATTGAATGTTCCGTCACGTCATATTATACGTGTCAACGACAGCGATAATCGGATGAAGAACAAGGATAATCTCCAATTTTGGCAAGCCAAACGTGCTTACCGTACGTGACTTGTCAAAATTGGAGTTAGACGCAGTTATTCGCCGATTAGTGCTTGTCGTTAAGGCAGGCGATGCCGGGAAGGACCTTTCCTTCAAGGAATTCCAAAGATGCGCCGCCGCCCGTTGAGATGTGTGTCATCTTGTCTGCATAGCCGAGTTGTGCGACTGCCGCTGCGGAATCGC
>CALGEU010000111.1 GCA_937881285.1 uncultured Clostridia bacterium
GAGCATCACAAACACACTCCGCGCACCGACGAGCAACTCAAAGCGTTGACCGACAGGCTCAATCGCATCATCGGACAACTGAACGGAATAAAGAACATGATTGCAGACAACAGATATTGCGGAGACGTGCTTATGCAGGTATCGGCGGTGGAAAGCGCGTTGCAAAGTTTCGGCTACGTCGTGCTGACGGAGCATTTGAAAACTTGCGTCGTTGAAAACGTGCAACAAGGCAACGTTGACATTCTCGACGAAGCCGTCGATCTCATCAAAAAATTGAAATGAAATTTTCACACACAATAAAGGCGTAATATGGAAAAACTCAAATTCAACGTATCGGGCATGTCCTGTGCGGCGTGCAGTGCTCGCGTGGAAAAGGTAGTCGGCGCGCTTGACGGCGTAAAGTCTGTCAGCGTGTCGCTTCTCACCAACTCTATGATGGTGGAATTCGAATCTCCGCTCACCCCGAAAGATATTTCGCGCGCGGTGTCGGACGCAGGCTACAAGGCTTCGCCCGTTTCGGACAAATCGCAAAAGAAAGAGAAACTCAATCCCACTCTCGTGATGCTCATAAGGCTCATCGTCTCAATCGTGCTTCTCGTGCCTTTGATGTACGTGTCTATGGGCGTTGTCATGTGGGACTGGCCCGCTCCCGAAGCGTTCAAATCAAATCCTATGGCGATTGCGGGATACGAACTTGCGCTGTCTCTTATCATCATAATTGTCAACGGCAAGTTCTTCGTCAGCGGAACGAAAGCCCTATTTCACCGTGCGCCCAACATGGACACACTGGTGTCGATGGGCAGTTTCATATCTTTCGTATACAGCGTTGCGCTGATGATTCAAGCAGGCGTAGAGCCTATGCACCTGCACCACCTTGCACACAATCTCTATTTCGAGTCGGCGGCAATGATACTTGCGCTCATCACACTCGGCAAAACGCTCGAATCGTACAGCAAAGGCAAGACCACTTCCGCAATCAAAGGATTGATGAATCTCGCTCCGCAAACGGTGCACGTTCTCGTTGACGGCGTCGAGAAAGAAATTCCAATATCCGAACTCAAAGAAAACGACTTGTTCGTCGTGCGCCCCGGTGAAAATTTTGCGGCGGACGGCGTGGTCGTAAACGGCAACGCAACCGTCAACGAAGCGTCCGTCACGGGTGAAAGCATGCCCGTTGAAAAGACGGTCGGGAGCAAGGTCGTTTCGGGCACTTCCAACGTTGACGGTTTCGTCACGATAAGAGCGGAAAAAGTGGGCGAAGACACCACTCTCGCAGGCATAATCAAACTTGTCGAAGACGCGTCGTCTTCAAAAGCCCCGATTGCAAAAACGGCAGATAAAGTGTCGGGAGTGTTCGTACCAAGTGTCATTTGCGTCGCTTTGCTCGTTTTCATCGTGTGGATTGCAGTCACCAAAAACTGGGATTCTTCGCTTAAACACGCAATCAGCGTACTCGTCATTTCCTGCCCTTGCGCGCTCGGTCTCGCAACCCCCGTCGCAATCATGGTAGGCAACGGAAAAGGCGCGAAAAACGGCATACTTTTCAAGACCGCAACCGCACTTGAAGAAGCAGGAAAAACCGACGTCGTCGTGCTTGACAAAACGGGCACAATCACAAAGGGCGAACCCGTCGTGACGGACGTTTTGTCCGTCGCAGATATGGTGACCGACAGCGAAAACGACACTGAACTTGCAGACGTTTCGGTCGTTTCGCAAGACGATATAATACGCGTATGCGCAAGCCTTGAAAGCGGTTCTTCTCACCCAATTGCTTCCGCAATCGTAAAGGAATACGAGCATCGTTTCGGCACGTCTGTCACGCCTGCAACCGACTTCGAAAATCTGTCGGGACACGGTCTCAAAGGCGTAGTGGACGGCAAAAACGCTTTGCTCGGCAACGCCGCTCTTATGCAAAAATACAACGTTGAAATCTCGCTTGCGTCAAGCAGTGCGGCTGCGCTTTCGCAAAGCGGAAAGACTCCCCTTTATCTTGCAATCGACGGCAAGTTGGCAGGCGTCGTCGCCGTCGCCGACGAGTTGAAGTCCGACAGCGTTCAGGCAATCGCGGCATTGCACGAACAGGGCTTGAAAGTGGTTATGCTCACAGGCGACAACGGCGCAAGCGCAAAAGCGGTTGCAGACGCTTGCAAAGTGGACGCAGTCGTATCCGACGTGCTTCCCAAAGACAAAGACAGCGTTGTTTCCGCACTCAAAAAATACGGCAAAGTCATCATGGTCGGCGACGGCATAAACGACGCTCCCGCTCTCACTCGCGCGGACGTCGGCATCGCTATCGGCGCAGGAACGGACGTTGCAATCGACAGCGCAGACGTGGTGCTTATGCACTCGTCTCTTATGGACGTCGTGCGTGCGATAACTCTTTCTCGTCGCACCCTTCTCAACATCAAGGAAAACTTGTTCTGGGCGTTCATCTACAACTGCGTGTGCATTCCGATTGCGGCAGGCGTGTTCTCTCCGCTCGGCGTAACTCTCGACCCGATGATAGGCGCGGCGGCGATGAGTCTTTCAAGCGTAAGCGTCGTGCTGAACGCGTTGAGACTCAATCTCGTCAATCTCAACAAACACGGCAAACGCAAAAAAGCACCTATCGAATTCGACATTGACGAAATCCGCGCCGAAATAAACAATCGTGCGGACGAAAACGTCTCAATCGGCAACGATACGGATAAAAACGATTCGGACAACGAAAATAATGGATGTACTTCCGATTGCCAACTTACAAACGCCGAACCCGAAACCACCGTTATTTCTGCGGAAAACGCAAATACTAATTGTGACGACAAATGCGACCAAACGGTCGAAAAAGGAGAAAAATATATGCAAAAAACTTTGAATATCGAAGGCATGATGTGCAATCACTGCGTGGCGCACGTCAAGAACGCTCTAGCAGGCGTGGACGGCGTAGATTCCGTCATCGTGTCTCTTGAAAACAAGAACGCAACGGTCACCCTGTCCCACCCCGTAAGCGACGACGTGCTCAAAAAAGCAGTCACCGACGAAGGCTACGACGTGACGAGCATAAACTGAACAAACGCCGCCTTA
>CALGEU010000112.1 GCA_937881285.1 uncultured Clostridia bacterium
TAGTACATGAGTTGGCAGGCTCGGGGCACTGACAAAGTCAATCGCTATTTAGCGCGTTTTTACTCGGAGCGGAGTGCAATCGCAGGGTCTTTCTTCGCCGCAATTCTGGACGGTATGAAACCTGCAAACATACTGAGTAGAATGCTGATTGCAAACATCACAAGACATTGCCACCAAGAAATCGACATTAGTCCGCTGATCTTGAAGATGGATTTCAGAATCGCACTGATTGCAAAAGAGAACGCAACGGAGATGATGACGCCGATGAGTCCGGAATATCCGCCGAGTATTGCGGATTCGGCAAGGAAGACACGCGATATGTCTTTCTTTCTTGCGCCGATTGAACGGAGCACGCCGATTTCCTTTCTGCGTTCGAGAACGGACGTGTAAATGATGATTGCAATCATTATCGTAGACACGATGAGCGAGATTGCCGCAAACGCTACGAGAACGCCTGTGATGGTGTTGACCATTGTGTTGACAAAACTCATTATCGTGGACAAACTATCGCCGTAACTGACCTTTGAGCCGGTCTCTTTGTTGTATTGATCGATAAACGCAACAATCTTCTCTTTTGCTTCGAACGACGAACAATAGAACTCAATGGACGTCGGTTCTTCGAGATTTGCAACGCCGAGTTTTCTCATGATTGCAAGGTCCGTGTTGCTGTCCGTGCTGAAACTGATTCTGTCGCCTGCAAGCACTTTGACCTGCGAGCCGTTGGTCGTCGAATAGTCGAAGTTGATAGGACTCTTGTAATAATCGTCGCTTTCTTCATCTGCTGCCGCTTTGAGTGCGTTCATTCTGACAACCGCTTCGTTTTCGCTCGCGCGCTCGATAAGGAGTTGCGTGAGTGCGGGCGTATATCCCACAACGCCGTTTATGGACGTAACGCTGACGCCTTCTTTGGGACGAATGACGCCGACCACTTTGATATTGACGGGATCTCTCGAATCGATCCATTTCTTGTTTTGTTCGGCGTGATTGTGACCTGTCCAGGTCTTGTCCGCAATGCCGTCTCCGTCGGTGTCAACCCACTTCTCTTCCGCGTCTTCTTCAAGATAATCCGCGTCTGCAAGAACCTTGTATTCAAGGCTCAAAAGTTCTTCAACCGACGTTTGGTAATCTGCCCAGTGAGAGTCCATAATCGCTTTGATGACGTCGTCTTGCGATTGAAGACCAAGCATGAAGAGTTGATAGTCAAGGAGTTGGTTGCTCTTGTCCACGACAATGACGACTTCCGTTGCGCTTGTCGGCCAACGTGAATCTTTGCCGACGAGTTCGTATTGAGATTCGAGAAGTTTTTGGTTGGAAGACATTTCCGCCCAAGAATTCATCATTGAGCCGCCGCTTGTGGTGAACATATTGAGCATATCGTTGAGCGTTGAGCCGCCGATGTCCATATCTTTGATGCTGTCGGGAAGCATATCGAGCACCGAATTCATCGTTTCGGTGTACGGGCTGACCTTCATATAACGCTCTGCCGCCGCTTTTGCTTCTTCAAGCGTTGCGTCGGGATTCTTTTGCATATAGTCTGACACGAGTTTTTCGTTGTTCGGGTCTTCCTTGAATGCGTTGAAACTTACGCCGTAGTTGTACTTGACGGTAGCAAGCGACTCGTCGAAGTTTTCGTCAATATATTTTTTGAGTTGCACCAAATCGTTTTCGGCAAGAAGCGTGCTGAGTTGGCTTACGACTTTGCCGAGCATCTTTGCGGTGTAGATTTCGTCCGTATCGGGGTTTGACGGTCTCTCTTCGTCGTTGTTCATCAGCATTGCGAGAATTGCCGACGGGTCGGTGTTGGTCTTGCCTATCGTGAGCGGATAAGTCGAAAGCGCGCTTTCTTCAAGCCCCCTGACGTACCCCGCCGCACCGTTTGACAGCGACAAAACGAGAATGATGCCGATTATGCCGATAGAACCCGCAATCGAAGTGAGAAGCGTGCGTCCTTTCTTTGCAAGCAAGTTGTTCCAGGACAAACTGATTGCCGTTGAAAGTTTCATCGCGCACTTATCCGCTTTTTTGTATTTCAGGAATTTTTCGCGGAAAGATTTTTTCTTTTTCGGTTCTTCCGTTTTCTTCTCGACTAGCTCAACGACTTCTTTTTCGGAAAGCTCGCCGGCAACGTCGTCTTTTTCGACTTCTTCGACAACTTCTTCAACGACGTTTTCTCCGAGTCTGCCTTCGAGTTCTTCAAGTTCGTCTTTAGAATCGTAAGGCATAGAGTCTCCGACAACTTCACCGTCTTTCAAATACACGATACGTGTGCTGTATTCTTCCGCAAGCGACGGGTTGTGCGTGACCATGACTACGAGTCTGTCTTCTGCGACTTCTTTCAACAAATCCATGACCTGAATGCCCGATTCACTGTCGAGTGCGCCCGTAGGTTCGTCCGCGAGAATGATTTCGGGATTGTTGACGAGTGCTCTTGCGATTGCGACTCTCTGCATTTGTCCGCCGGAAAGTTGGTTGGGTTTCTTCCTTGCCTGAGACGCAAGACCGACCTTGTCGAGTGCTTCGAGCGCGCGACGTTTTCTTTCTTCTTTCTCAACGCCTGCAAGAGTCAGACTCATTGCGACGTTTTTGAGAATATTCATATGCGGAATAAGGTTGTAGGATTGAAAAACGAAACCGATACGACGATTTCTGTACGTATCCCAGTCGACGTCGTCAAAGTCCTTAGTGGACACGCCGTCTATTTGAATGTCGCCGCTCGTGTAGCGGTCAAGGCCGCCGATAATGTTCAGAAGCGTCGTCTTTCCGCA
>CALGEU010000113.1 GCA_937881285.1 uncultured Clostridia bacterium
CCATTCTCGAAGGCAATCCGCTTGCCGTCATCGAAGGTATGATGATTGCAGGTTATGCAATCGGCGCACAAAACGGTTATTTCTACGTTCGCGCGGAATATCCTATTGCAGTCAACCGTCTCCGCATAGCGATTCGTCAGGCCGAAGAAATGGGACTTCTCGGCGACAACATTCTCGGCACGAACTTCTCGTTCAGAGTGCATATTCGTCTCGGCGCAGGCGCATTCGTTTGCGGTGAAGAGACGGCTCTTCTCAACTCGATCGAAGGCAAACGCGGTATGCCGCGTCCCCGTCCGCCGTTCCCGGCAGTGAAGGGACTTTGGGAATCTCCGACAATCGTCAACAACGTCGAGACTCTCGCTTGCGTGCCTTACATCATGAGAGAAGGTTATGAAAAATTCACTTGTTACGGCACCGAAAAGTCCAAAGGCACGAAAGTGTTCGCTCTCGGCGGAAAGGTCAACAACGTCGGTCTTGTCGAAGTTCCTATGGGCACGACTCTTCGCGAACTCATTTACGACATCGGCGGCGGAATTCCCAACGGAAAGCAATTCAAAGCCATTCAGACGGGCGGCCCGTCGGGCGGTTGCCTTACGGCAGACGACCTTGACGCACTCATCGACTTCGACAATCTCGTTGCAAAAGGCTCGATGATGGGCTCGGGCGGCGCAATCGTCATGGACGAAGACAACTGCATGGTTGACGTTGCGAAGTTCTATATGGAATTTATCTGCGACGAATCCTGCGGCAAATGCTCTCCCTGCCGTATCGGCACGAAGAGAATGCTCGAACTGCTCACAAAGATAACCAAAGGCACTGCGACCATGGAAGACCTTGACAAACTCATGGACCTTGCCAACTACATAAAGAGCGACTCTCTCTGCGCTCTGGGACAGACTGCTCCGAACCCGATTCTTTCCACGCTCGCACACTTCAGAGACGAATACGTGGCGCACATCGTGGACAAAAAGTGCCCGGCACACGTGTGCAAGAGCCTTATGAACTACGAAATCGTTGCGGATAAGTGCATCGGTTGCGGACTTTGCGAAAGAAACTGCCCGGTCGGCGCAATCACTTCAACGGGCGTTCCGTCCCCGGGACATAAACTCCCCGCAAGACAAATCGATGCCGCAAAATGCATCAAGTGCGGCGCATGTATGTCCGCTTGCCGCTTGAAAGCAATCGAGAAAAAATAAGGAGAGAGAACTATGGCTAAAATAAATATAAAAATTGAAGGCGTGCCTTATCAAGTCGAACAAGGCATGACCATACTCGAAGCGGCAAAGGCTTGCGGATACGAAATTCCGTCCCTTTGCGCATATAATCACGGCGAATGCTCTCGCGGTTCTTGCCGTGTATGTCTCGTCGAAGCAACGGGCGCACGTGGTCTCGTGGCATCATGCGTATATCCCGTCGCAGAAGGCATGGAAATCACCATTTCTTCTCCGAAAGCGACTGCGGCAAGAAGATCTTCCGTCGAACTTCTTCTTTCCAACCACAACCGCAATTGTCAGGAATGTGACAAAAACGGCAAATGCGAACTTTTGCACGTGGCAGTTCTCACGGGCGCAAGAGAAGGTATCTACGGCGGCGAACAAACGCCCGTAACCGTGGACGCAATCACTCCGTCGATAAAACGCGACACGTCAAAGTGCGTGCTTTGCGGCAGATGTATCGAACGTTGCAAAAATGCGCACGGTCTGTCCGTTCTCGGCTTTGAAAAACGCGGATTCAAGACTATCGTCGCTCCTGCAGAAAACAGAAGTTTTGCAGATTCTCCGTGTATTCTTTGCGGACAATGCGTCAGCGTTTGCCCGACGGGCGCGCTTATGGAAGTGAGCGAAATAGACAAAGTGGACGCCGCGTTCAAGGCAGGCAAATACGTCGTCGTTCAGACCGCACCGGCAGTCAGAGCGGCACTCGGTGAAGAATTCGATATGCCCATCGGCACGCTCGTGACAGGCAAAATGGTCGCGGCACTTCGCCGTCTCGGCTTCAAGAAAGTGTTTGACACAAACTTCGGCGCAGACCTTACTATTATGGAAGAAGCAACCGAATTGCTCACAAGAGTGAGAGAAGGCGGCACGCTTCCGATGATCACGTCCTGCTCGCCGGGTTGGATCAACTACGCAGAGTATTATTATCCCGAACTGCTCGATCATCTCTCTTCCTGCAAATCACCGCACGAAATGTTCGGCGCAATTCTCAAAACCTATTATGCGGAGCAAAACGGCATCAAACCCGAAGATATTTTCGTCGTTTCCGTTATGCCTTGCACCGCAAAGAAATTTGAAAAGGACAGAGAAGAACTTCAAGTCAACGGTCTCAAAGACGTGGACGCAGTGCTCACCACGCGCGAACTCGGCAAGATGATCAAACGCGCAGGCATACTCTTCAATCGTCTTCCCGACGAAGAATTTGACAACGACATCGTCGGTGAATACACGGGTGCAGGCGTCATCTTCGGCGCAACGGGCGGCGTTATGGAAGCGGCACTCCGCACGGCAGCGTACGTTCTCAACGGTGAAGAACTCGAACACGTCGAACTCGAAGACGTTCGCGGCATGGCAGGCATCAAAGAAGCAACTTATACGCTCGGCGGAATGGACGTCAAAGTTGCCGTTGCATCAGGCATGAAGAACGCAAAAGTGCTTCTCGAACAAATCAAAGCAGGCACAAGCCCCTATCATTTCATTGAAATCATGGGCTGTCCCGGCGGATGCGTTGCAGGCGGTGGACAACCGTACGTCAAACCTTGCTTCCTTCCCAACGAAGCCGACGATATTCTCGACACTTTCCGTGACAAACGTGCCGCCGCTCTCTATCAGGAAGACGAAAGCAAGCAAATCCGCGTTTCTCACAAGAACGAGCAAGTCATCAGACTTTACGACGAATTCCTTGGCTCGCCGAACAGTCATCTTGCGCACGAGTTGTTGCATACAACGTACAA
>CALGEU010000114.1 GCA_937881285.1 uncultured Clostridia bacterium
AGTTTGTTGGTGTTGGTTATCGTAGTCGCTCTGCCGTCGGGATGCTTGTAGTCTTCAAGCCAAACTTTCGAATAATCGAAATATTTGGGATGTTTGATGAGTTGGGAGAACATAATCGACACGTCTTTTGCACTCGAAAAACTTTCTGCCGCAGGAAGTCCCGTGCAGTTTTTGAACGCAGTGTTTTCCATGCCGAGTTCGGCAGCTCTTTCGTTCATTCTTGCAACGAACGCTTCAACGCTTCCCGAAATATGTTCCGCAAGCGCAACGCAAGAGTCGTTTGCAGAAGCAACGATGACGGTTTTCAGCAAATCACCGACTTTGTGCGTGGTGTTTGCATCCAAAAACACTTGCGAACCGCCCATGCTTGCCGCATTTTCACTCACGACTACGTCGTCGTCAAGGCTGATTTTGCCACTGTCGACGCTCTCGAAAGTCAAAAGCGAAGTCATAATTTTCACCATACTCGCAATCGGAAGTCTTTCGTTTTCGTTTCTCGAATACAAAACCGTGCCGGTTGCATAGTCCACCATATATGCCGACTTGCCCACCGACTTGAAATCGGTTGCCGCGTCGCACACTTGCCCGTCGTTTTGCACGCACGCAAATACGAACGCAAAAGCACATATCAACACAAGCGCACATATTGCGATATTCTGAATTTGAAATTTGAATTTCGTTTTCATATTCACTCCGTTTTTCTTTAGCGTGCATTTATAAACGAAAAATATACGCCAACCGCGTTTTGCAATGAAATTCGGAGAAAAAAAATCGATAAATCAGTAAACAGAGACTATTATGACGCCGAAAATCGAACCGATTATCACAAACAAAACAAAAGAAATCGCTACGTTTATTCCGAAAATTTTAAGTGCGGTCAGAAACGACGGTTTTATTCCGCCACCGCACGAGCAATCCGGCATAAGCGACGACACAGAACAAACGATTAAGCAAACGAGCGTAATCAAGAAAAACGGAAGATATATCACGAGAAGATTGATAAGTCCGAGTGTTTCGTATCTTGCAACCAACGCGCAAGAATATTCTCCGCACACAAAGCCGAGCGTCAAAAACGGCAAAAATATCAAAAATACGGTCTTGGTATTCGTGCCTGCTATCAACACCACGAAATATCCGCCTAAAAGTGCCAGTAGAGAGATGAAAAACACCTTGAATGCGCCGAATTCCATATCCGCTCTCGCAACTCTTTCAAAATCGCCGTCGACAGAACGAACGCAAGCGACTACGCCCGCAATAACGCCGACGATAAACGCCACGAGCGTGCAAATAATCACCTTTTTGTTTCTTGAAAAATACGTTCTTAGCCAGGATACGGCAGATTGCGTACGCATAGAACTCGCCATACGAAAACATACGCAGCTCAAACGGCGCATATGACAAAATCAAGCAAAAATACAAATCAAACCGCCCTTTCCGTCAATTTGTCGCAAGTAGAGCCGTATATAATGAAAGCCGTGAAAGAAATGGAAACGAAAATCAAAAAATATCTTCTAGGTCTCGGATTTCAGCCAAATCTGAAAGGATACAGACTTCT
>CALGEU010000115.1 GCA_937881285.1 uncultured Clostridia bacterium
TTGAAGTCTTGCATATAACTCAAATTGTCTTCCATTTGCTCGAAGTTGCTCATGCCCGAGAGCACCATAAAAACGTTTTCGGGAGTTGCGGCAAAGCGGATTGCGTAACTTGCGTTGCTTCCGCCGTGCAAATCGTCGAGTATCGCTTTTGCGTCGTCGGGAAGATGCACGAGATTGCCGCCCTTAACAGGTTCCATGATGACGACGGGCTTTCCGTGCTTCACGCACACTTCGTAGCACTTGCGCGATTGCACCGCCGGGTCTTCGAAGTCAACGTAATTGAGTTGAATCTGAACGAGTTCGACGTCGGGATATTCGGTGAGAATTTCGTCCAAAACTTCCGCTTTGTCGTGGAACGAGAGTCCGACGTGACGGATGTACCCTTCTTTTTTTAGTTCAAATGCGGTCTCATACGCTTTGCACCGTTTGAATTTTTCGTATATGTCTTTAGTTTGCGCATGCATGAGATAAAAATCGAAATATTCCACTCCGCACGCTTCGAGTTGGCTCATGAAAAACGGTCTTATGTCTTCGTTTATGTTGAAGTACACCCCCGTGAGTTTGTCAACGAGCAGATAGGCACTGCGCGGATAACGCTTCGTGAGACATTCTCTGATTGCGATTTCGCTTTTGCCGTCGAGATATCCGTGTGCAGTGTCGAAATAATTGAATCCGCGCTCTATGAAATAATCCGCCATTTTCGTGAATTCGGCGTAGTTTACGTCACCGTTTTCCAAAAGCGGCAAGCGCATGCAGCCGAATCCGAAATTCTTCTTGACTTCTTCAAATGCTTTCATATTCTTTCTCCGTATAAATGTTTTCAAAATTGTTGATTTTCTATATTCTAACTGATTATTTCAGTCAAGCTCGTCGTATTGCTCGTCGCTGACTTTCTCGCACCAGTCTGTTGACGCACCGCTTTATTTTCGTGGATATGGCAATATGCGAGAACCATTCGTCTTTCCTTGCGCCGTGCCAGTGTTTGACTTCGGGCGGAATTTCAACGACGTCGCCGACGGTCAATCTTCTTGCAGGCTTGCCCCACTCCTGATACCAGCCTTCGCCTTCGACCACGAGCAAAATCTGACTCGAACCGTGATGAATATGCCAGTCGTTGCGGCATTTCGGCTCGAATATCACGTTTGCGATTGACGCGTCAAACGTATTTGCAATCGGTTTCAGATAAGAATTTCCGACAAAATACTTTGCGTAAGCAACGTTCGGCTCACCCATTCCGAATATTCCCCCGTGATTTTCGGTTATATCGTCCTTATACACTTCTTTTGCAAGATTGAACACTGCCCAGGCGTTCGGCCAACCCGCGTAAAACGCCGCATGCGTGATTATCTCCGCCATCTCGTCTTTAGTTACGCCGTTCTTTCTCGCATTCATCAGATGGTATTTCAAAGAATCGTCGCACATTCCTTTGCCCATAAACACGCAAAGTGTCACGATAGACCTGTCTCTTGCCGACAACTTGTCCTGTCTCGACCACACTTGCCCGAAAAGAACGTCGTCGTTTAGTTCTGCAAACTTCGGAGCGAACTCACCGAGTTTGTTTCTGCCTGCGGTTTGTTTTTCCATAACGTCTCCTTGAACGATTTTTAAGTCGCAAATTCGATTATCGACTTTTCGCCTATATGTTAATACTTAAAGTTGACTTTAAGTCAAGTGTTTTTTGAAAATATTTTTATGCCTTCTATTCTAAAAGAATAGACGTATCGTTTTGAAAAATCGGCAAATTGAAAAACGCTCGGAATCCGAGCGTTTTCAATCAAAAGAATGTTGTCGCAGAATCCGCCGTCTGCGCTGCCTGCTCGAGATTTTTCATATCCGAGAGTGATTTTATCTTCAATCCGCCGCAAATCGCTCGTATAAGCGCAATCACGAACGCTATTGCAAAAACTATGTATTTCGTTGCGCCTTCATCGGTCTCTTTCGCGATAAAAACCACCGCCGAGATAAGGAAAACCGCGCTTTCGACAAAATTGAACACAGATGCGATTATTACGGGTACTTTTGAAGTTTTATATTCGATTTGTTTTTTCGTGGCACATCTAAGCCCCAATATCGTGCTTACGATAGACAATGCCAATGCAAAGAACGAGCATATCGCAATTGCGACGAACAATACGCCGATAAGCGCAGACATACCGTAACTCTCTTCCGTATCTCCCATCATCGCAAGCCCCATAACGATAGTTACTATTCCGAGTATTCCGTACACGACGGTGAAAATCAAATCGATTATTCCCGACGTCAACAGTGTTTTCTTTGCTTTAACCATATAGCCCCCTACTTCAAACGCCTTTATAAAGACATTCTTATATCTTCTTTTTTTGATACTTTATCATATTTTTTCGACAATTTCAAGAGCGGATTGCACTCCATAGGTC
>CALGEU010000116.1 GCA_937881285.1 uncultured Clostridia bacterium
GATTTGATAAGTCGAGCATGACTAACGCGGCAAAAACCGCAAAGTCTTCAAACGTAGATTACGACAAATTCACGAAAAACACCATCGTCGAACACTCGAAATTCGGGCGCGGTATAATCATTCAGACGGACGGCGACGGTGAAGACAAAATCGCGGCAATCGCGTTCAAAGGTCTAGGCGTAAAGAGATTTACGCTTGCAATCGCCGCTCCGAACTTGAAAATCGTCGGAAAAGAAGACTAATATCGCTCAAATCGAGCAAAATTTATATTGTAGCACACGCTATAAAACCTATTGCAAATAACAGCAGGTGAAATTATGGACAAACTTGCCAGAATGAAAGAACTCGTAAACACTCTCAACGAGTGGGCGAGACTGTATTACGAGGAAGATGCTCCCGTCGTATCCGACGCGGAGTATGACCGTCTTTACGACGAATTGCGAACGCTGGAAGCAGAAGAAGGTTATTCTCTCAAAAACAGCCCCACGCATAGAGTCGGCGGTGCGCCGAAAGGCAAATTCGAGCAATCGAAGCACCTTTTGCGCCTGTACAGTCTCGACAAATGTCAGTCGAAAGAAGAGTTTTCGGAATGGTGCAACCGTCTTGTCAAAACCGTCGGGTATTTTCCCGCGCTCACTTGCGAGTATAAATTCGACGGACTTACGCTCAACATTCTTTACAACAACGGCGAACTCATTCAAGCCGCAACGCGCGGAAACGGCACGATAGGCGAAATAGTCACCGACCAGGTCAACACCATTCGTTATTTGCCCAAACACATCGATTATAAGGGCAAAATCGAGATACAAGGCGAAGGTATATTGCGTTTGAGTGCGCTCGAAAGATACAATCAGACTGCCGACGAACCGCTCAAAAACGCCAGAAACGGCGCGGCAGGCGCAATCCGCAATCTCAATCCGGACGTCACGGCGAAACGCGATTTGTCTTTCTTTGCCTACAATATCGGGTATAGCGACAAGCATTTTTCTTCGCAGGAAGAAATGCGCGCGTTCGTCAAAGAACAAGGCTTCGAGACGGAAGGCGATTTCAAAATCGTCAGAAGCGAAAAAGAAGCGATGCAATACGCCGATATGGTGGGAGAGAAGAGAGAAACTCTCGATTATCTCATCGACGGCGTAGTGTTCAAGGTTGACGACGTTGCGCTTCGCGACGAGATAGGTGTCACCGAAAAATTCCCGAAATGGGCGGTTGCGTACAAGTTTAAGGCAGACGAGATGACCACGACGCTCGAAGATGTCGTGTGGCAGGTATCGAGAAGCGCAAAACTCAATCCTATCGCCGTTCTCGAACCCGTAGATATTGGCGGAGTCACCGTATCGCGCGCAACCTTGAACAATTACGGCGATATTCTCAAAAAGAAAGTCAAAATCGGAGATAAAGTTTTCGTGCGCAGAAGCAACGACGTCATTCCCGAAATTATGGGCGTTGCAATAGAATCTCCCGACGCAAAACCCGTCGAAAAACCGTCGGTATGTCCGGTCTGCCACGCTCCCGTAAAAGAAGTCGGCGCGTTTTTGTATTGCACGGGGGACAACTGTGCGCCGCAAATCGTATCTAAACTTGACCATTTTGCGTCAAAGGACGCTATGGATATAGACGGTTTCAGTGAAAAAACCGCCGAACAACTTTACAACGAAACTCATCTCGAAGACGCGGTTGATTTGCTCAATCTGACCGCAACCGATTTGTTTGGTCTTGACGGATTCGGCGACAAAAAGATTGCGAATTTGCTTTCTTCAATCGAAAAAGCAAAGAATACGACGCTTGACAGATTTATTTTCGCACTCGGCATCGACGGTATCGGCAAAAAGACCGCAAAAGATTTGGTTAAGCGGTTTAGAACGCTTGAAAATCTCGAAAAAGCATCTTTTGAAGAACTTTCGAGCGTGGATGGGATCGGAGATATACTTGCGAACAACATTTTCCAGTTTTTCCGCAATTCTAACAATGTAAATTTTGTAAACAGACTGCTTGCGAGCGGTGTTAGAATCGAAGAAAAAGAAGAAAAACAAGGCGTGTTCTCGGGATTGAAAATCGTGCTTACAGGCTCGCTTCCTACCTACAAGCGCGGCGAAGCGACGAAACTTATCGAAGACAACGGCGGTGAAGTTGCGGCAAGCGTTTCGAAAACAGTCAATATGGTTCTTGCAGGCGAAGACGCAGGCTCGAAACTCGAAAAGGCGCAGAAACTCGGCATCAAAATCATTGACGAAAACGAGTTTAAGGCGATGCTCGGATTGTGACAAGGCGAAAACAATCGAAAAAATACGAAAAGGGCGGGCAGAAATGCTCGACTTTTTTTATGTTTTGCTTGTTTATGGGTATTGTTTGTGATATAATACTAAAAAATTTATATAGGCGGATACGCGAATGTAC
>CALGEU010000117.1 GCA_937881285.1 uncultured Clostridia bacterium
TATTGCTTCATAAAAGCAAACGCTATCGGCGAAACCATGCTCGTCATTCACTGGTCAAAGACCACAGCCGACGGAGTCACCGCAAGCGGAACGACGACGAGAAGGCTCGTGGTTGCAAAAGCGTATTCTTCTCTTCTTTTCAACGACGAGCAGACGCTCAACAAAGGCGGACTCGGAAAAGCGGCAATCGCAAACGGAACTTACGAAAACGGCAATATTGTTTATCGTCCGTACGTGTCGCAATTCGTCGCGTACAACGGAACGAACAAACTCGCGCCGCTGTTTGACAATCTCACGTTTACGTCTTCAAACGACGCAATCGCAACCGTCGAACAGACCGCAAACGGCGTGGAAATAACCGTAAAAGCAACGGGACTTGTCACAATTTACGCAAACTGGGAATACGGTGATATGTTCGGCGTAAAAGGCGCGTCTTTCACTTTCAACGCAGTTGACGGCGTGACCGTGGAAGATTACGCGCAACTTGCAGACGCCACGAACAAGGGCAAGAAAATCGTTCTTTCAAAAGATATTTATCTCGGAGAAAATCTCTTCGACGTGAACGAAGACGGCACACGCACCCCCAAATATTCAAATGAAGTTATGCTTGAAAAACTTCAATCTTATACGGGTGAAATGAAGACGAGCGCAGACTACACCTACTATCGCAATCTCAACGCGCTCTACCCCGACAAAGTGGAAAATCATCCGTCCGTGCGCTATGCGTTCGAATTTAAGGACGACGTATACGGCAACGGTCACGTCGTGAGCGCGGAGTATATCACGAATATGTACGACTCCACCGACAACCTGTACGACTTTGCAATCTTCCGCGGACCGCTCGATTTCGTATCGACGAGCATGGACGGCATAAAGGTTGCGGCGGTCAAAGGTCAGGACAACATATCCTTCCTTGTCCGCAAAGACGGCGTGAAAGTGGACAACGTGACGCTGAAAGCTTGCGACGATTCCACCCTGTACGAAAACGGAGAATTCAACCTGTCCATTCTCAACAATGTGGGCACGACGCTTGAAATCATGTGCGACGCGTCGATAACCAACAGCCGCGTATCAAACGGCCGCACCGTCGTGAGAGCGTTCGGAAGAGACGGCATTGCATACGACTCCGCCGTCAACGTTTCTGCCGAGAAAATAAACGTTCTCATCGAAGACTGCGTGTTGTCAAACGCAAGAGAATTTATTCTCAAAGTCGGCACAAATCGCTACGTTTCGGGGACGGAAGACGACCCGTCGCCCTATCTTAAAGACCGCAACGGCAACGCTTATACGAATTGCAATTCGTCGGCGTGCGACGACTATATAAACGACGAATATTTCGTCAACACTTACGTCCTTTCGGATATAACGGTGAAAGACAGCACTCTCAAATCTAGCGGATTGTTCACTATAGGAGTGGAAAGCCACTTTGCAGGCGGAATGCTTATGGGTGCGAATTCCGTGTTCAAATCTCTCGAAGGCTGGACGAATCTTGCCGCAACGAGTTACCCCGCAGTGCTTCGTCTCGTCGGAAACGTGGAACTTGCCGACTGGAAACAACTCTCGCTCGTTGACAGTTCCACCCTTATAGAAACGCAGACCAACAATCACTCCAACCTGTCCTTCCTTACGCTCAACATCGCAGAAATGCTCAGGGCGGTCAAGGCAAACGGCGGAGACGAATATAAAGACATAATAGCAACCAAAAACGACACCGAGTACGTGCACGGCGGCATAGCCTTCTA
>CALGEU010000118.1 GCA_937881285.1 uncultured Clostridia bacterium
TTTAGTCTGCTTTGTAGGGAAGAAGAGCCATAACTCTTGCTCTCTTGATTGCGACTGCGAGCGTTCTTTGGTGCTTTGCGCACACACCGCTCATACGACGGGGAAGGATTTTGCCTTTCTCGGTGGTGTATCTTTTGAGTTTTGCAACGTCCTTGTAGTCGATGTCTTCAACGTGGTCGACGCAGAACGTGCACACTTTCTTTTTGGGCACTCTCTTGGGTGCGCGTGGTGCTTTAACTTCTTCAGCCATTTTCTTAACTCCTTAAAAAATTAGAATGGAAGGTCTTCGTCGATGGGCTTGAGATCGTCGAAATCGACGTCGTCAGAGCCGTTTTCATCGGATTTCGTGGAAAGGAATTGCACTTCGTCAGCCGCAATTTCAGTCACGTAACGACGAGAACCGTCTTGCGTGTCGTAGCTTCTCGTTTGAATGCTGCCGCTGATTGCCGCTTTGCTGCCTTTTTTGAGATAGCGTGCGCAATTGTCGGCTTGTGCTCTCCAAACTACGACGGGGAGAAAGTCTGTTTCTCTCTTGCCGTCTTTTGAATAGGAACGAGACACAGCAAGTGTAAATCTGCAGAATTTGATACCGCTATTTGTGGAAGCGAGTTCTGGATCCTTGGTCAAATTGCCGATCAAAAATACTTTGTTCATACTTTTCTCCTTGCGATTATTTCTTGATGATCATTTGTCTTACGACGTTTTCGTCGTTGCGCATGTATCTGTCAAGTTCTGATTGTGCTTCTTTGGTGCAGGTGACGTTCATGAGAACGTAGTAGCCTTCGGTTTGCTTGTTGATTTCGTAAGCAAACTTTCTCATACCCCATTTGTCCAAAGCGTCAACGGTTCCGCCGAGAGTTGCGACGAGATTTTCAAACTTTTCAACGGTTTGGGTCTTCTTGTCGTCGTCCACGTCACAGCGAATGATGTAGAGAACTTCATACTTGTCCATACTTTTTTACCTCCTTGTGGTCTATGTGTCCCTTACGGGAAAGGAATATGCATTCTTTTGAATGCTCAATAATAATATATTATATTTTAATAAAAGTAAAGCGAAAACGTAAAAATGGTGAAACGAACGGTTTTCAAAAGTTTTTGCGTTTAGGAACTTTATTTTCTGTTTTTCGTATCTTTAGAAAATCTTTATGTTTGATTTAGCCTTAATTTATTTGACAGACGTATCATATTATCGTCGCCGAAAGGTGGCAGATGAGAAAATTTTTAAGGAGATAATATATCATGAAAAAAGCAATCGTATCAGTTCTTTGCGTAGTTCTCGTGCTTTCACTCTCCGTCGTAGCGTTCGTCGCATGCGACAAGCAAGACAACAAGGCAAGCAACTCCGAAGTTCTCGGCACGGCAGTGGCTGTGGCGGCTTCACAACTCGGCGGCGCAGGTGCATCCACCGCATCAACCGATGCAACGGATGACGATTTCACCGCAGGCATCAATCTCAACGTCGGCAGCGATACAATCTCTGCAACGGCAGGCGCATCGATCAAAGGCATCGGCTCAATGGTTCAACCTATCGTTGAAAGCGCAGTGAACAGCGTTGACAAATTCCTTGGCGACAACGGCATTTCCGTCACGAAAGTGGACAGCGACGACGCGGATTATTCCGAAAAGTATGCAATCTCTTTCACCTATGTTGACGAAGCGACCGGCGAAAGCATGACCGAAGAATACGCACTCTACGTCAAACTCGACGAAGGAGTTGAACTCGAAGGCAAGAAAGATTACACTTTCACCGCAAAAGTTGCAAAGATCGTCAAACAAGAAGGCAAAGAAGACATCAAGATCGATCTCACTTCTTTCTCCGGCAAGGCAAACTTTGACACCGCAAAAGACGCAATGGTCTTCACGCTCGGTGCAATTGCAGACTGCGACGCGGCAAGCGCATTCGCAAACATTCAGGCATACTCCACCGCAAAGGGAACTATCGTTCTTGAAATGGGCGCAGGCGCAGGCATCAGCGGCACGGCAAACGCAGAAGTCAACCTTTCAATTGAACTCGGCAAACTTGCAGACAACAAATACGGCGCAATCGTAACCGTCACGGGTGATACGTCAGTTGCAGGTTACGGCGTAAAATTCACGCTCGTTGCAAACGTTTCCGCAAACAGTGCTGAAGACGCAAAAGATTTTGCAATCAACGGCAATCTCAACGCAACAGTCAACGTCCCCGTTCTCGGCGCATACAACGCAACGGCAGACCTTACCGGCAAAGCGCAATACAACGTTGAAAAAGACACTCTCGAAGTCGGTCTCACCGGCAACGTATCTTTGGTCAAAGCAGATCAAGAATAATTTTCTCCCAAGCACAATATAAAAAGGCGCTCGCAATTGCGGGCGTCTTTTTTATGCCGAATAAAAACAAAATATAAAAAGAAAAATCGCCGTAAGGGTGATTTCGTTTTGTTTGATTATTTATTCGTTTTTGAGAAGTTTTTTGATTTTCTTTTTGGCCGAATATATGGTGTTGTCCACTTTCTTTTGCTCTATGCCGAGTTCTTTTGCGATTTCGGCATAACTCAAACATTCAAGATGCAGTTTAAGCACGGCAAGTTCCACGGGGGTGAGCAGGGCGGATATTGCGTCGAACAGAAGAGCGGAAGTCTCGTTTTCGATGAAAATGTCTTCGGGGTCTTGCATGGGGGCTTGGACCGATTCGGAAACCGATACGTCGTCTATGTTGACTTCGTCGAGACTTGGCTTTCGTAATGCGTCCACGATTGCGTTGCGTATGCACGTCGAAGCGTAGGTTTTGAAACTTGCTTTGCCGTTTTCGTCATACGTGCGTATGGCGCGCATAAGTCCCAGCATACCGTAACCTGCAAGGTCGTCTGCATCGGCAACCACGCCGAAAGAACGAGCGATTGATTTTGCAAGATTCATATAGGAAAGCGCGACGGCGTTTTCTGCGTCGACGTCTCCTTGCCTTGCGGCTTTTATGAGTTGAATTTCCTGCTCTTTCGTCATGTTGTCGTGTGTTTTTATTATCGTCTTTGACGTATTGCTTCGTATAGGACTATTCCTGCCGCAACCGATGCGTTGAGAGAGTTGACGTTTCCGAATTGCGGAATGGTGAGAGTGTCGTCACAAAGTTCTTTGGTCAGGCGGTGAATCCCTTCGCCTTCGCTGCCGATGACGATTGCAAGGTTTCCGTTGAGATTTGCATCTTTCGGGGCTTTACCGTCAAAATCCGTTGCGTAAACCCACACGTTCTGCTCTTTCAGGTCTCTTATCACGTCGTTTATGTTCGTGACTTTTGCGATGAGCATATGCTCGGTCGCGCCGCATGCGACTTTCACGACAGTGTCGTTCACACCGACGCTTCTGTGCTTTGGAATGACTATGCCGTGTGCGCCGAAACACTCCGCGCTTCTTATAATCGCGCCGAGATTGTGCGGATCTGTTATGCCGTCGAGAAGCACGATGAGAAGGGGCTCGTCTTTGCTTTTTGCAAGGTTGATTATGTCGTCAACGTCGCAATATTCAAAGTCTGTGACCGCCGCGACGACGCCTTGGTGATTGCCGCCGTTTGCAAGTTTGTCAAGCATGTTTTTGTCAACGTAACTCGTGACCGTGCGCGCTTCTTTTGCAAGTTTATGCACCTGCGAGAGCATGGGATCGAATTCGCCTTTCTGCAAGAAAAGTTTGTCTATGGTTTTCCCCGCGCGATACGCTTCTTTGACGGGATTTCGTCCGTAAATATACATGTTTTTCCTTTTAGGCGTATAGATTGCGCCTGCCATTCGTCGCAAGAGTGCGAGATTATTTGTTTATATTGTCTTCAAAGCACATGGACAAAAATTCTTCGAGTCTTTGCGTGTTGCCTGTGAGATACAAATATCCGAGAACCGCTTCGAAACCGCTTGCGCGTCTATACTCGCTCATTTCGGCGTGCTTTGCGCTTGTTTGCACTTTGCAGTTGCGCGCGCGCCTGAAAACGTCCTGTTCGTCTTCGTCGAAAAGGGGGAGCAATTTTTCCGCTTCCGCCGCTTGCGACACCGCTTTTACGACCTTTGTGACTTCGTAGTGAAGCGCACCCGTTTTTTGCGTCGAGCCTATCGTGACTCTCGTGCGAGTGTAAAGTGACTGCACTGCGTCTCCGACGAACGCAAGTGCCATCGGGTGAAGAGCGAGCGCGTCTTCTTTGCTTATCGGTTTTTTGAGCGAGAACATAGAATTGTTATCCATGACAAGAATTTTATCACAACGAAGAAAGTTTTGCAAGAATTAGCAAAATTTAAGCGGTATTGACATTATATAAATAAAATAATAAAATAAAAACATAAAATACAGTCGGCACGCGTCGACTTGGTGGGGAAATATGAAGAAATCGAGAAATATCGGCAGAGTATTGCTTATAGCGGTTGTGTTTGCGCTTGCATGCGTTCTTTTGACGTCGTGCGGACTTTTCAATTCGCTAAAAACCATTTCGTCTGCGTCCGTAGTTGCAAGAACGGGACTCGAAGAAGTTGCGGACGGAAAGTACGAAGTGCAAGCAGGCAAAGAGTTTACCGTTGCCGTCGTTTGGAATAATAAAAGGGCGCATTATCCGTCGATAGAGTGGCACGAAATAGTTGACGGAAAAGACAGCGTCATACCGGGAGTGAACGACGTATCGTCGTACACTCATATTTTCGGAAGAACGGACGTCGGCAAAACGTTCGAGTATTACGCGAAAGTGAACGAACTCGTGCGTTCCGACAGCATAAAAATCAACGTAGTCGAAGCAAAACTCGACGTTCCGACAATAAATTGTCAGGACGATTTGAAAATCGTTGACGGCAAAATTCAGCAAAACATAATCGGCGGTCTGAAAGACGTGCAACTCACTGCGAGATGGAACTCGGCCGTTCTCGATCCCGATCTTGCGGTCACGGCGGAATGGTTTGTCGGCGGTGAAAAAGTTGCAGAAGGTACGGAATATACTTATTCGGTGTCGGGTATCGTATCGCCTACGACCGTTGACGTCACTTGTAAATTGAGCGCGGACGGAATGGAAACTAAGTCCACGACTATCAGTCTCATATTCGTCGAAAAATACGATTTGGTTGACAACGTGAAAATCGTCATCAACGACGCGAGATTTACAAAGATTGCAGAAGACACCTATTACGTTCAGAAAACGACGGAGTATTTGCATTTCGGTATGACTGCGTCGATTTCGCCTGCCACTGCAAATCTGGCGGCGGAGTGTTTTTGGAGTTTCGAGTATTCCGGCAATTCCATAATGGGCGATAGATCTACGCAAGTCGAAGATATCGGTTTAACGGAAGGCAAAAACATCGTGACGGCAACCGTTGATAACGTCGTAAGCAGAAGAATAACGATATATTATATGACATACGACGTCGACGCGATTCCCGACGATATAAAGAGCGCAATCACCGATAAGTTCTTTTGGAACGGCAACTATTGCGACAGATACGTGGCGTGTCAGGAAGAAGCAAACGAGTTTGTCGGATACGCCATTTCGCAGCATCAGAAAAACAAAACTTACGAAATGTATATGCCTGTTTCAAACTGGGCTGTCACTCAATCCGAATTTGCGGACGTTATGTCCGAAGCAATAAAGCAGGGCGGAGACGAGTCGGGATATTATGCGTATAATATGAGCAAAATCGGCTCTGTCGGCAAGTTTACGTTTGTGGACGGAACGGAGTTCGGAATTCCTTCGGGCGCGTATCGACCTGCGTCCAACGCCAAGCAGGCAAACGTATTCGTAAGATATTCCGAAGTGTCGGACAAGAGAGCGTCGCTTCCCATAGATTCGAAGACGGAAACCATGAACGTTGCCAACTCAAACGATTTGTATCGCGCCGTGTCAAACGGGTTCAAACCCGTGTTTTCGACCGACGAGAGCGGTAAAAAACTGCAAAATCTTTATGAAAAAGCAAGAAAAGTGCTTATCGACTACGTGTCCGAAGATTTGACGGACGTCGAGAAAGTTGCGGTGATATACGACTGGATTGTCAACGAAGTCGTTTACGACTACGCTGTTGCAAGCAACGGAACGGGCTCGGGTTCGTCCTGCTACAACGCGTTCTATCTCGAAGGCGTGTTTGACGACAAGAGAGCCGTGTGCGACGGAAAATCGAAAGCGTTTGCGCTGCTTTGCGGCATGGAAAACATCAAAGCAATCCGTGTGAGCGGTTATGCAGGGGAAAATATCGCGTCCGTGCCCGATTCCGAAAAGGCAAAATACGGGCATGCCTGGAACAAGGTTCTCATAGACGCGAACGACGACGGCGTGAGAGAATGGTACGTCGTGGATACCACTTGGGGCGACGTCGAAGTGGGCGGCGCGGCAGTCGTGACAGAGTATCTCAATTATAGTTATTTCCTTGTCACAGACGACGCAATCGCAACGTCTCATCAAGCGAGAGTCGCCACGCCGAAAGCGGAAACCGAATACAACGTGTACAAGAACACGTACTTCACGTACAACGGCGAGACTTACGATTTGTACATAGAATCTAATGCCGAACGCGATATTCTCATTGCGTACAGTCGTGAAAACGGCAATATGGCGCTTTGCGTGTACATTACGTATTCGGCGCAAGGCGGACTGGGATACGCCGTCGTGAAAATGGGCGTAAATCAGTTTATCGTCTACGCAACCTGAAAACTTTATAAACGATAAAACAAAAAGCGTACGCCGTGGCGTACGCTTTTTGCAAAGGGGGAGATAAGGGAGAGAATTGTTTGATTTATATCAAATAAGGTTTGTTTTTTTGTTGCGCGTATTATAGGTACGCGCGCAAGGCTTTTATGTTTTTGTCGTAGACTTTCATAAGGTCTCTTGCAACGTCGGGCACGTCAACGCCGTCTCTTGCAAGTTCGTTTATACACTTTTGCACGCTTTCGATGCCCATGTTGTAGCCGTCTATAAGCATGCTTGCAAGATGCGTCGGTTTGTTGTTTATGCCGGCGTTCATTTTCACGCCCGCTTTGAGCATCATGCGTTGCATAGGGTTCGTTTTTGCGTTTTCGAGTTCTTTTTCTCCGAGTTCGCTTGCGGCTTTTTGATAGAAGTCTTCAAGCACTTCCTTTTGAGAAAGGACGAGATTTTTGAGTTTGTCGCACTCGATATAGTCGAGCATATCTTCTATGGATTGCACGCCCATTGCGGTGTTGCGCACCATTTCTCTGAATATTTTCATTACGTCTCCTTGTCGTTTTTTCTTATTATCGGCAAGAATTCGATTTTTATACGCGCTTGCGTTTATGGCGTGAGTTTCGTCGTTCTGCGATTTCTCGTATTGCAATTTTTAACGGTAAATTCAAGACGGACGACACTCGTGACAAACGTCAACCGAACAGTTTTTCAAGCCATTCTTTCACCCAGGATTTGTACACTATTTTTTCTCCGTTCTGCGTGTCGGGAACGAAGCACAGCGGCGGAAATGCAACGCACCACCAGTTGTCTCCGACGCCTTCTCCGAGATAGACGATAAGTGCGTCGTAGTTGCCTTCGGGGAAGTCGTAGCCGTCATATTTTCTGTCGGGGAAATGTTCGTTTTTCAACGCAATCGACGCTTTATAATCAAATCCGTGCTTATAAAGTGTTGAATTTGCGATTTCAACGATTTCATCTTCTTCTTGTTCAAGCACTTTCACGGCTTCGTTTTTGCTTTTGCAATCCGCAAGCCTTGTCGTGAGATATGAGATGATTTCGTCGCGTACGGCAAGTTTTACGGTCTGGTCTTCTTGCGAATTCGAGTTGGCTCTTATATGTATTCTCACACACTCGTTTGCGAGTTTTTCCTGTTTTGAATCGCAGGCGCAAAGCGTAAGTGCGACAGTTGTTATCGTCACGATTAAAATCGCGAATGCAATTATGCGGCGTTTTTTCATACGAGTATCTTTGCCCGATTTTTGACGGGTTATACGCATAAAAAACAAACCGAAACTAAAACTATCAAAAAAAGGAGTGCAATATGAAATCAAAAAATTCGTTTATCGCGACCGATGCGTATGCGGAAAAAAGACAAATCGCATTCAGAGTGCTTTTGTGTCTCGTATGTGCTTTCGTCGTGTTTTCGATTGTGTCGAGCGCGTTCTTTTCCGATTCCGCAATTGCAGATGCGGCGGTGCTTAAACAAGGCTCTCGCGGAGATACCGTCAAGACTATGCAGCAGAAACTCATTCGTTGGGGGTATCTCAAAGGCACTGCGGACGGAATATTCGGCGCAAAGACAAAAAGTGCAGTCATCAGTTTTCAGAAGAAAAACGGACTTACTGCCGACGGCATAGTGGGCAAGGCAACTGCGCAGGCAATGGGATTGAAACTTACTTCGAGCACGAGTTCGTCATCGTCTTCTTCGTCTTCGACAGACCTTAATCTTCTTGCGCGCGTAGTATACGGAGAAGCGCGCGGAGAGCCGTATACGGGGCAAGTGGCAGTTGCCGCCGTCGTTCTCAACAGGGTCAAGAGTTCGTCTTTTCCGAATACGGTGGCAGGCGTGGTGTATCAATCGGGCGCATTCGATTGCGTTGCCGACGGACAGATAAATCTCACGCCGAATCAATCGGCGTACAATGCCGCGCGTGACGCGCTCAACGGCTGGGATCCGACCTACAACTGTTTGTTTTATTACAATCCGCGCACTGCGACGAGCAAATGGATGCTCTCGCGCCCCGTCAAACTGACGATAGGCAATCACGCGTTTTGTTAAGGAGCGATTATGAAAAATTCAAAGGATAATAAAAACGAAAAAGCAAAAGACGCAAAAAGCGTCTCTGAAATCAAGAAGAAAAGAAAATCAAACGTGGTGAAAACCGCGATTTTGTCAACGGCGTTCGGCATTTGCGCAAGCGCGATAGTCGGGCTTTCGGTTGCGCTTTATTTTTCGCAACAAACCGTTGCCACTCACGAAGCGTACCAAAAGCAAATGGACGCGGTGTATTTCAGGGCGTATTACGACCTTCTCGACGGAGCGAACGATTTGGGTATCAATCTCCGCAAGATAGGCGTGTCGAATTCTCCGAAAATGCAACAGGATTTGCTATATGAAGTGTGGAACGTCGCAGGGCTTGCCGAAGACGATTTGTCGTCGTTCGAGTCTCAAAGCGACGGCGTTATGAATGCCAGAAAGTTTGTCAATCAACTCGGAGATTTTTCCCATGCGCTTGCGTTGAAAATATCGCGCGGAGAAAAACTGTCCGCAAGCGATAAACAAACGCTTTTCAAACTTTCAAAAGTTGCAGACGCATATCGCGTTGCGCTTGAAAGCGTGGGAGACAAAGTCAAAGACGGACAAACTTTCATCGACAGCGGTGCGCTTGACGGATTTGACGGCGCATTCGAAACTTTCGCAGAACCTAGTTTCGACTATCCCGAAATGATATACGACGGGCCGTTTTCTTCCGCGCTCGAAGGCAGAGAACCGATAGGTCTCGTCGGTGAAGAAATATCGCAGGATAAAGCGCGCTCTATCGTCGAAAAGATCTTCGGCGCGCAGCGAATAAAGAACGTCGCATTTCAGGGTGAGAGCAACGGGGATATAAAGACCTTTGACTTCACTTTTGAAAGCGATGCGGGCAATTCATTCGTGCAAATCGCAAGAAAGGGCGGTATGCTCGTGACATACAACACTGCGCCGAAATACGACGAAGCGGTGAGCATAACCGAAGCAAGTCTCACTTGTCAGCGTGCCGCAATCGATTTTGCAAGCAGAGTCGGCTTTGACGATATGATTGTCGTGTGGTCGTCGTCCGCAGACGGAGAATGCGTCGTAAATCTCGCGCCGGTGCAGGACGGAGCGATTCTGTATCCCGATTTGGTGAAAGTCAAGATTCGTGAAAGCGACAGAACCGCAATAGGTCTTGACGCGTCGCATTACGCCATGAACCATTGCGTCCGCACGCTTGTCACGCCGACCGTATCCGTCGAAACCGCAAAATCCGCAATCTCACTGCAAAACGTTTCCGATGGTCGTCTCGCACTCATTCCGCTCCGAGAAACCCAAGAAGTTCTCACCTATGAATTCGAGTGTCACGAAGACGGTACCTATTATATCTACGTCGACGCTCAAACGGGCGACGAAGTGAATATTTTGTACGTTATTGAAGACGAAAACGGCGAGCGCACCATCTAAGAATGCGCTAAATAGCGAATAACTGCGTCAACGCCCATCCGCTCCAAAATCACGTACTAAATGTACGTTGGGTTTTGTATCGGATGGGCGTTTCCTTGTTCTTCATCTATTTATCGCATTCTTATACGCGTACCGACAGCGAAT
>CALGEU010000119.1 GCA_937881285.1 uncultured Clostridia bacterium
AAACGACAAAGTCCCGCGCAAAGAGCGGCAAAGAAATGGATTGCAAAGACTGCAAATAAAAACGCGCTAAATAGCGAATAACCGTGTTAACACCCATCCGTTCCAAAATCACGTACTATATGTACGTTGGGTTTTGTTTCGGATGGGTGTTTCCTTGTTTTGCATATAAGTATCGAAATTTAACCATTTGTTATATATAAATCAAGATAAAATGTTTTTTCGAATAAATAATTTATCATAAACTGTATATAAAATACTTTTGTTGTTTGTTTATATAAACGAATGCTTGACTTTCAATTATGTAATTAAATACTTTTGGCTCTTGCCGCAATATATTTTTTGTTATATAATTTTGATAAATCATGAAGGGGTTTTAGAATATGAATAATCATTTTAGCAAAATGTTTGAAAGAGATATTGACCTTTTAATAATTCAAGAATTTATAGACAAAAGATCTTTCGCAGATTTGTTTTTGAAACAAGTTGGAATTGCGGACGATGAAGAATACATAATCACGGATACATATCAATCGCTTTATTCACAAGAGGGAGAATCAGATATTACAATTATATTGAATAGGAACGGAAAGAGATTTGGAGTTTTTATTGAAGATAAGATTAATGCCATTACTATGAATGAACAAAGCAGTCGTTATTTTGTTAGAGCAGAAATTTTGAAAAAGCAGAAACAACTTGACGATTATGTTGTGTTTTTGGCTGCACCTAAAAGCTATATTAACTCTCATAAAGATGATAAAAATGCGCAATATAGTTATTTTGTTTCATATGAAGAAATGCTTTCAGTTATAGGGGGATATAATGGGGCTGCAGAAAAATACAAAGCTGACATGATTAAGTTTGCGTTAAAGGAAAAAGAAAAAGGATATCTTATGATAGAAGATGAGAAGGTAATGCGCTTTTGGGAAGCTTTTACAAACAGATGTAAACTGAATTCATCTAGACTTATTATCACCAATAATAAAAAAGAAAAAGGAGCGGATTCGTCGTGGATATGGTTCAAAACATCCTTTCCCAAAGTGTCAATAGTATATAAAACAAATAGAGGGATTGTTAATTTGCGTGTTCCAAAATATGCAAATGCATTTGATGCTTTTGTTGATGCCGTAAAACCTTTAATGCAACAAGATATGGCATTTGAAAAGATGGCAGGATCTGCAAATGTAACAATTAAAAATGAAAAACTGATTTTAGATATACACAGCAATTGTGAAGATAATTACGAACAAATAGATTATATTTTGAGTCAAATAGAAAGGATGTATGATTTTGCTCTTCAAATAAGTAAGGTGATAGCGATATAACATAAAAGGCACGGTAAAACGTGCCTTTTATATGAGTGTTTATCATTATAAATATTTTTTATTCTTCTTTGTCGGACATGGCGTCGATTTCGGCGGTGGACTGACGTTCGGCGATTTTCATGTCTTCGAGCGCGTATGTTTTCACGTCGAAACTGCCGTCTTTGAGCATCACTTTCACGCGAGCGGTTTGTTTTATCAGGTCGTTTGATTCAACGGTGCCTTCTCCGTCTGCGGTGCGCACTTTGCTGCCAACTTTCGGCATGAGTTTGAACACTTCGCTGTAATAGGCGTTTTCATATTTGAGACAGCACATAAGTCTGCCGCAAACGCCGCTTATTTTCTGCGGATTCAGGCTGAGACCTTGGATTTTTGCCATTTTTATCGACACTTTTTCAAAGTCGGGCAGGTGAGTGGTGCAGCAACAGGGGCGTCCGCAAGGCGCGAGCGCGCCGCGCATTTTGGTGTCGTCGCGTTCGTAAATCTGGCGAAGTTCGATGCGCACTTTGAATATCGATGCGAGCACACGCACGAGTTCGCGGAAATCAACTCTGCCTTCTGCGGTGAAGTAGAAGATAAGTTTTGTGCGGTCAAAGGTGTATTCTGCGTCGACGAGTTTCATGTTGATGCCCATTTCCGCGACTTTTTCCCTTATGACTTTGAGCGCGTGTTCCTTGTCCTGCAAGTTTTTCTCGACGCGTTTTATATCGTCGGGAGTTGCTTTTCTCACGACGGGTTTGAGCGGTTGCACGATTTCCTTGTCGTCAACTTCTTTGTTGGCGATTGTGACGGTGGCGTATTCGAGACCGCGTGCGGTCTCAACTATTGCTCCGTCTCCTTCCTGAAAATCGATATCCTTCGGGTCGAAGTAGTACACCTTGTTGGTGCTTCTGAATTTTATTCCGACAATTATTGCCATTTGTATCTAGCCTCCAAAATAGAAAACAGCAAGTCGTCCACCGTTGCGGCGACGCTGACGTTGAGAGATAGTTTTTTACGCTCGGCGTTGACTCGCTGAATGATATTTGCAAGTGCGCGGGCGGAGTATTTTTCGCTGAGTCCGGCAACGCTCGTGGAGACGTGCTTTGACAGCATAAGGTCTTTGTTGCTTTTTGCAACGAGCATATCGCGAAGAATTATCGACATAACGTCCAAAAGTCCGCCGAGATCCTGCTCTGCAAGCATAAGTCCGTCCACCTTTGCGACGTCGCTTGAACGATTGAGATTGTCAAGTACGTAGAGTGCGAGTTTGTAGAGTTCGGCATACTTCGGGGAAGTGGCAATTTTCTTTGCCTTTCCCAGTTGACCTTCGCTGCATGCGGCGGCGATTGCGCTCATTTCTTCGTCGAGTCCCAAAGAGAGCATCGTCGAATATATCACGTCTTCGTCGAAAAGGTCGATATACACGTTGCGAGTGCGCGACTTTATCGTGCCCAGCATGCTTGCTTCGTTTGCGACTCCGAGAAAAATCGTCACGTCTTTGGGCGGTTCTTCCAGCGTTTTGAGAATCTTGTTCTGCGCCTGAACGTTCATAAGGTCGGCGCGGTGAACGAAATAGACTTTTCTGTCCGAGAGCGGTTTCACGGCAATCGTGTCGAGCATGCGTTCGACGTCGTCAACCTTGATTTTGCCGCCGACGGGGTAGAGATGGAAAATGTCCGCGTGATTGTTGTGCGCAACCTTTTTGCACTCTGCACATTCGCCGCAAGCGTCGTGAGTCTTGCAATATATGCTTTCTCCGACCAGCGTGAAAAATTCGTCCACGACGTCGTCGTCGGCGGACACGACCATATAGGCGTGACCGAGCCCCGTCGACAAATCGCTACGAATCAAAGAGTAAGCCCTTGACGAGCGCAAAGCGTTTTCAAAGGTGAGTTCGCTCACTTTATAGCACCCCTTTCTCTCAAAGCGTCTATTATTCTTTGAGAAGTGACGTTTCTATCAAAATCGGGTTTTATCCGCACGAAACGACCGTTTGAAGTTTCGATTTCGCTGATATAACCTTCGTACACTTTGTCGTGGAAAGCGGAAGATTCCAGTTCCATTCTATCGTCTTGAATCTTGAACGTGCGCCAGGATTGGCTTGGACGCAAGTCAAGAAAAATCGTGACGTCGGGCAGGCAACCGTCCATTGCCGGCGCGTTGATTTGCTTTATCGTGTCCGCGCCCAGACCGCGTGCGTAACCCTGATATGCGATTGAACTGTCCACGTATCTGTCGCACACGACCAGTTCGCCCCTTTCAAGAGCGGGTTTTATGACTTCGCGCACGAGTTGCGCGCGGCTTGCCGCATACAAAAGCGCTTCCGTCATATCCGTCATCGCGGTGTTTTGCGGATTGAGAATGACTTTGCGGATTTGTTCGCTTATTTCCGTACTGCCCGGCTCACGCACGTATACGGCGTGCTGTCCGGTCGCTTCGAGATAGTCTTTGAGCAATTTCAGTTGTGTGGATTTTCCCACACCTTCGCAACCTTCAAATGAAACAAACATATCGTCCCTTTCCTTCTTTGATTATCGTATTATATCACGCATCGAAATTATTGTCCAACCATTGAAGCAATCATTCGTCGTCTTCATCTTCATCGGACGGTTCTTCAAACGAGAGAATATACAGGTCTTTGTCTTGCAAAATTTCGGTTGCGGTGCGGTTGTCGTTGCCGTTCGTGTTGAAATCGGATATGTAGGGGAGAATGCAACCCGTCAGCGTCGTGTTTTCGACGTAGTTTTGCGAGTTGTGTCTTGCCCATATTTTCGCGATTTCGTCCTTGCCCATATTGTAGAAATCCGCTTGCTCGTCCATATTCGCGACGTCGGGAGAGTAGTTGAAAAGTCCCCAGGACGAGTGAAGTGCGGCGTGTTTGAAATTCCAGGTCGTGAAATTCCAGCCGACGGCGCAATAAAGTTCGATGACGCCTGCCCACGCTTCTTCTTCCGTTTGCACAGACGTGCGACCCGTTGCGTTGACTTTGTCGGGGTGAGAATCCGCCCAGACGTTAAATTCGCCGATAAGCACGGGCACGTTGTATTTGCCTGCTTTGGTCGCGAGATTGTTCATGAGAAGTTGCAGCGAGTAGTATGCGGAGTTGGTTATGCCGCTGCTCGCCCAGTTGTAGTGGTGATATTGATATATCACGTTTTCCCAGCCGTATTTGCTCGGCGCGGGAATTTCCATGGGCGTCCAGCAGGATTCCATGCAGATTGCGTGATTGCCGTCAACCGCGCGGATTGCCTTGTACAGTTCGTCGAAAAAGTCGAGACAAATATCGTGCGCGGTGGATTGATTGCCGTCCACTTTAAGTCCCGGTTCGTTGAGAAGGTCGTACATTGCGACGCATTTTTTCTCTTTGTAACGGTTTGCAATCGCAACCCACAATTCAAGAGTCTTTTGACGGCAGGTTTCGCCGATTTCGTTTTCAAGCCACAACTGACCGCCGTCCTTGAAAGCAATATCGCCGGTGTGGTCGTTTCCGCTTTGAGAGCCGACTGCGCCGTGCATATCGAGAATGGCGTACAAGCCGTATTTGTCGCACATATCGAGCGCCCGGTCGAGACGGGCAAAGGAGTCTTTCACCACGACGAGCCTGTCAAAAGGCGTGCGAACGTAAGATTCGCTTTCTTCGTCGTAAGATACCGCGTCCATGAAGTTGAGATACGTGAAGGGAATTCTCACGCAGTTGAGCCCCATATCGGCAATGCGCTTGAAATCGAGTTCGGTCACCCAGTTGTCCATATAGACGTCAAGCAGTTCGTTCATGCCGTCCATGCCGAATCTGTTTGCGAGAGTCAGCATCATGTCGATTTGACCGTAGTCGCCGTCAACGTTCGTCGGAACGAGCCATTCTTCCTGAACGAGCCAGCCGCCGAGATTCGTGCCGTAAAGGCCTATGGGAGTTCCGTCGTTTCCGAGAATTTTCGCTCCGTCCGTTTTCACGAAATCAGTTTCTTTTCCGCCCTTTTCGCCGCACGCCGCAAGTGATATGCAAACGAGTGCGATTAAAACGACTGCAATGAGAATAGATACGCGTTTTTTCATATTTTGCCCCTTTCCTGCAATATGAAATCATTATATCAAAAAACTTTTGTATCTTCAATAGCGATTGAAAAAGCGGATGAAAAATTTTCTTTTTTCCTTTTTTGCGCCGTGTTGAGACTGCTAAAATGAAAAATATCGTCAAAAAAATAAGGCAAAACGGAACATAGTGCGCGCACGCCCGCTTGACAACGGGCGGATATGGTATTAAACTGAATATTACTATTTTATATTTTCTTAGGAGTGCTTGACGCTTATGGATTATAAGCAAATCGAAAGCAAATGGCAAAAGGTCTGGGATGAAACCGGCCTTTACAAATTCGACCGTTCGAGAGTGGACAAAAAATACTACTGTCTCGAAATGTTCTCGTATCCTTCGGGAGCGAAACTCCATGCCGGACACTGGTACAACTACGGCCCGGCGGATACGTTCGCGAGATTCAAACGTATGCAGGGTTACGAAGTGTTTCAGCCGATGGGCTTTGACGCGTTCGGTCTTCCTGCCGAAAACTATGCGATAAAGACGGGTATCCACCCCGAAGAAAGCACTCTCAAAAACATTGCCACGATGGAAGGACAACTCAAACGCATCGGCGCGATGTACGACTGGGATTATGAGATAAAGACTTGTCTTCCCGACTACTACAAGTGGACGCAATGGATGTTCCTGCAACTCTACAAGCACGGTCTTGCATATCGCAAGGAAGCACCCGTCAACTGGTGTCCGTCCTGCAACACCGTTCTTGCCAACGAACAGGCGCAAGGCGGCGTTTGCGAAAGATGCGGCAGTCAGGTCACTCACAAGAATCTCAATCAATGGTTCTTCAAAATCACCGCTTACGCGGACGAACTTCTCGATTGCATTGACAAACTCGATTGGCCCGAAAAGACCAAACTCATGCAGAAGAACTGGATAGGAAGAAGTTACGGCGGTGAAGTCGAGTTCAAAGTGGTCGGCAAAGATTTGTCGTTCAAAGTTTTCACCACGAGAGCGGACACCATTTTCGGCGTGACCTACGTAGTTCTCGCTCCCGAAAGCCCGCTCGTCGACCAGGTCGTCACACAAGAGCAAAAGGCGGCGGTTGAAGAATACAAGGAAAAGAGCGCGAAAGCCACCGAAATCGACAGACTTTCTTCCACTCGCGAAAAGACCGGCGTAATGACGGGCGCATACGCAATCAACCCGATAAACGGCGAGCAAGTGCCTATTCTCGTTGCGGACTACGTCATCGCAAGTTACGGCACGGGCGCGGTTATGGGCGTTGCCGCTCACGACGAACGCGACTTCGTGTTTGCGCAAAAACTCGGACTTCCCGTTAAACGCGTCATCAAAGGCAAAGACGGCGTGGACGATACGCTTCCGTTCTGCGAATACGGAATTCTTTGCAATAGCGGAGAATTTGACGGTCTTTCAAGCGAAGAAGGCAAAAAAGCCATACTCAAAAAACTCGAAAGCGAAGGCAAAGGCGGTCTCAAAACCAACTATCGTTTGCGTGACTGGCTCGTGAGCCGTCAACGCTACTGGGGCGCACCTATCCCGATTATCCACTGCGACCATTGCGGAGACGTTCCCGTTCCCGAAAAAGATTTGCCCGTGCGTTTGCCTATGGGCGTCAACTTCACGCCCGACGGAGAATCGCCGCTCAAAAAGTGCGAAGAATTTATCAACACCACTTGCCCCGTCTGCGGTCGTCCCGCAAAGCGTGACGCGGACACTCTCGACACTTTCGTGTGTTCGAGTTGGTATTTCCTTAGATACCCCGACGCACACAACGCCGACGCGCCGTTTGACAAAGAGTGGATTGACAAGATGCTTCCCGTCGACAAGTACATCGGCGGTGCGGAGCACGCTTGCATGCACCTTTTGTACGCAAGATTCTTCACCAAGGCGTTGAGAGATATGGGCTATCTCGATTTTGACGAGCCGTTCCTTTCTCTCGTTCACCAAGGCACGATTCTCGGCCCGGACGGCAACAAGATGTCAAAGTCGCGCGGCAACGTCGTGTCTCCCGACGACAGCATTGCAAAATACGGCGCGGACATTTTCAGAGTATATCTCATGTTCGGCTTCAACTATGTCGAAGGTGGCCCGTGGAACGAAAACGGTCTCGATTCGATTTCCCGTTTCTTCGACCGTATCGAACGCATTGTCAAGAAGTGCTACGAAATAGATTTTGAAAACAAACCGCTCGGCAAGGCGGAGAAGGAACTCAACCGCGTGCGCCACAACACCATAAAGTGCGTCACGAACGATTTGGGTATATTCTCATTCAATACGGCAGTCGCAAGACTTATGGAATACGTCAACGCAATCTATGCATACGAAGCCAACGTCGAGAAGAAAAACGCGTTCTACAAGGATTGCACAAAGGATCTCGTGCTTCTCGTTGCGCCGTTCGCTCCGCACTTTGCGGAAGAACTCTGGGAAATGCTCGGCGAAAAATACAGCGTGTTCAACCAGTCTTATCCCGTGTTTGACCCGGCGGCAATGGTGCTTGACGAGATTGAACTTGCGGTGCAAATCAACTCCAAGATGAGAGCAAAAATCACCGTCGCGAACGGAGCGAGCAAGGACGAAATCGAAAAAGCGGCAATCGAAGCGGTCAAAGACCAACTTCAAGGCGCGCCGAAGAAAGTCATCGTCGTTCCCGGCAGACTCGTAAACATCATAGCGTAATCGAAAAACAGTGCAAATTGCGCCCTAAGCGCATAAAAATAAAATAAAACCAAAAACCAAGACCGAAAGGTCAACGGAGCAAATTATGTTGGATCTTATAAGAATCAGAAACAATCCGCAAGAAGTCGTGGACGCTCTTGCAAAAAAAGGTTATAAGGCAGACTTTACCGACGTCATCGCATGGGACGACGAAAGAAAGGCAACCATCACCGAGATAGAGCAACTCAAAGCGCAAAAGAACAAAGTTTCCGCGCAAATTCCCGTTCTCAAAAAAGCGGGACAACCCGTCGAACCTATCTTTGACGAAATGAGAAAACTCGGCGACGAAATCGCGGCAGGCGACGCAAAAATCAACGAACTCATCGGCAAAATCAACGACGCGCTTGCAGGTATGCCCAACATTCCCGACCCCGACCTTCTTCCGGGTGAAAAAGAAAACAATCAGGTCATCAGAATAGTGGGCGAACAACCCAAATTCGATTTTCCGCTCAAAAATCACGTCGACATCTGCACCGATCTCGGCATGATAGACTACGAACGCGGCGTAAAACTTTCGGGCAACGGCTTCTGGATTTATCGCGGAGTCGGCGCAAGACTCGAATGGGCGCTTCTCAACTATTTCGTTGACGAACATCTCAAAGACGGTTACGAATTTATTCTTCCGCCTTACCAACTCGGTTACAACTGCGGCTTCGGTGCGGGACAATTCCCCAAATTCAGCGACGAAGTGTACTGGCTCGACTGCGACGAAGACAGAAAGCGCAATCGTTTCATGCTTCCGACCGCAGAAACCGCACTCGTCAATATGTATGCCGGCGAAATCATCGACGAAAGCAAACTTCCGATGAAGTTCTTTGCATATTCTCCTTGCTTCAGAAAAGAAGCGGGCAGTGCAAGAGCGGAAGAGCGTGGCATGATTCGCGGACATCAATTCAACAAAATCGAAATGGTGCAATACGCTCATCCCGACCACAGCAAAGAAGCGTTTGAAGAACTCGTAGACAAGGCGTCCAGACTCGTCGAAGGTCTCGGCTTGCACTTCAGAGTCAGCAAACTTGCGGCAGGCGATTGCTCTGCTTCCATGGCAAGAACTTACGACGTCGAACTTTGGATTCCGTCCATGGGAATTTACAAAGAATGTTCGTCCGTTTCCAACGCAAACGATTATCAGGCGCGCAGAAACAACACTCGTTTCCGCGACTCCAAGACCGGCAAACTGCAATACGTTCATACGCTCAACGGCAGCGGTCTTGCAACGTCTCGTCTTATCCCTGCAATCGTCGAGCAGTTCCAGAACGCAGACGGTTCGGTCACCATTCCCGAAGTGCTTCGCAAGTATATGGGCGGTATGGAAAAAATCACCAAATAATCACGGTTTCAAAATGCGAGTACGCCGTTTTGCGTACCCGCATTTTTTGTAGCAAACAAATAAATTAAATAAGGAATCGGAGAAAATTATGAGAGAAGAGTTGAGAAAATACGGCGAAGAAGCCTATGAAATGGTTGAATACGCCGCAAACGAAATCGGGCCGAGACTGCCCGGTTCGGACAACGAAACCAAGTATCACGACTATATGTCGGACAAACTTCGCGAAATCGGGCTTAAACCCGTCACCGAGAAGTTCGTCTTTGCGCCGCACGCTTCCATCGGCGGACTTCCGTACGCAGGTTGGGCAGGCATCATAGGATGCGTGCTTACAATCATAGCGACGATATGTTTCGCTTTTTCGGGATACGACACCGCGCCCCTTAATGCAAAACTTCCGCTTTACGGTGCGCTTGCGGTGCATTTTATTTGCGCCATGTTCATGTTGTTCGTGTGGATTTGGCTCGTCGTCAGCGTTTTCAAATATCACACGTGTTTCGACTGGTGTTTTAAGCATAAGACTTCGCGCAATACTTATGCGGAACTTCTTCCCGAAGACGGCAAATACGATTATACGATTTTCCTTTCGGGACACACCGACACTAGTTGGACGCTCAAACTCAGCGCGTCGCAACACAAACTCGGTTTTGTCGGTGTAATTTTGCGTCTTGCACTTGGCGCGATTGCGGTTGCAATGGTCACGATTGTCAGCATAATTTTCCTTGTGCTTATCATGATTATCGTATATGCAGACCCGTACGACATGTTCGACGTCGTTCGCAACTGCGTAAAAGCGTATGAAATTCTCGCTCAGATTGCGCTTTATTCGTCTCCGCTCACAATCGTTTGCGCGT
>CALGEU010000120.1 GCA_937881285.1 uncultured Clostridia bacterium
ATTGAGTTTTGCACGGATATATTCGCTTGCCGCAGGGTCGATATCGCCCGAGCGAGTGCCCATAACGAGACCTTCGAGCGGCGTGAAGCCCATTGACGTGTCAAGGCATTTTCCGTCTTTGACTGCGGAAATGGAAGAGCCGTTGCCGAGATGGCAGACGATAATCTTGCTTTCTTTCTTGCCGAGAAGTTTGATTGTCTCTTCACTGACAAACTTGTGAGATGTGCCGTGGAAGCCGTATTTTCTGACCTTGTATTGTTCGTATACCGAATACGGAATGCCGTACATATACGCTTTTGCGGGCATCGTGCTGTGGAAAGTGGTGTCGAACACCGCAACCATAGGAACACCGGGCATAACTTCTCTGCAACTCTTTATGCAAGCGATGTTGCCGGGCATATGGAGCGGACCGAGTTCCGCATTCTTTTCGCAGATGCGGATAACTTCGTCGTCGATAACCACGGAAGAATCGAAGTCTTCACCGCTGTGAAGAACTCTGTGTCCGACCGCGCCGATTTCGGATATGGATTTGATTGCACCGTAGTTTTCGTCAACCATTGCTTTGAGCACGAGTTCGATTGCTTCGGTGTGGTTCTTCATATCTTGCTTGATATTGAGTTTTCTGCCGTCAGCGGTCTTTTGAGTGAGTTCGCCGCCCGTGAACGTGATACGTTCGCAAATTCCTTTGCAAAGAACTTCTTCGTTCTGCATGTCGATGAGTTGGTATTTAAGAGACGAACTGCCTGCGTTGATAACGAGAATTTTCATTTGTAAACTCCTTAGTCTTTGACTGATTGCAAAGCGGTAATTGCCGCAACTGCCGCAATGTCTTCTGCCACGCAACCGCGGCTGAGATCGTTGACGGGAAGTGCAAGACCTTGCATGATCGGTCCGATTGCCATGCAGTTGCCGAAGCGTTGTGCAAGTTTGTAGCCGATGTTGCCTGCGTCGAGATTCGGGAAAACGAGAACGTTTGCTTGTCCCGCAACTTCGCTGCCGGGTGCTTTTTGTGCCGCTACGCTGTCAACCAAAGACGCGTCGAGTTGAAGTTCGCCGTCAACCTTGATTTCGGGATGTTCCGCTTTAACTTTTTCGTATGCCGTGCGCACTTTGTCGATAGATTCGTGTTTTGCACTTCCTTTCGTCGAGAAAGAAAGCATTGCGATTTTCGGTTCCATTTCGCAAATCTTCTTTGCGCTGTCTGCCGCCGCAACCACGATGTCTGCGAGTTGGTCGCTCGTGGGATACGGAATAACCGCGCAATCGGAGAAGATGTATGCGGGATATTTCTTATATTTGAACTCTTCGGGCGGAACCATGACGAAGCAACTGGACACCGAACTGATGCCGGGTGCCGCTTTGATAACCTGGAATGCCGCTCTCGACACGTCTGCGGAACTGAACACCGCACCGCCAACGACACCGTCCACGTCGCCGCGCTTCAACGCTACGCACGCATAGAACATATTGTTGGTCGTGATGATATTGAGTGCTTGTTCTTCGGTCATGCCTTTTGCTTTGCGAAGTTCAAAGAGAGTGTTTGCGTAGTCCGCTCTGTGCTCGCTGGTCTTGGGGTCGTCGAAGCAAACGCCCGTGAAGTCGATTTCGGGGAATTTCGCCTTGATTTCGTCTTCGTTGCCGATAAGAACGACTTTGCACACGCCTTTCTTGGTCAAAATTTCCGCCGCTTTCGCCGCACGAACGTCAGTGCCTTCGGCAAGAGCGATGGTTTTGTTGAGTTTGCTTGCTCTGTTCATCAGGTTTTCGACAAATTGCGTCATATAAAACTCCTAATACGTTGCAATTGATTGCAATTGTTTTATTTTCGGGTATAATTATAATTAATTTATAAATAAAAATCAACAGTATGGAGCAGTATTTTGAAAATAACCGCCGTCATAGCAGAATATAACCCCTTCCACAACGGGCATCTGAAACAACTCAAAAAAGCGAAGCGCGAAACGGACGCCGACGTTTTGGTCGTGGTGATGAGCGGCTCTTTCACCCAACACGGAGATTTGTGCGTTGCAGACAAATATACGCGCGCAAACTGGGCTTTACAGGCAGGTGCGGATTTGGTTCTCGAACTTCCCACGGTCTACTCTCTCTCCGCCGCAAAAGGCTTTGCCGAAGGCGCTCTGAAAACGCTGTCAATGTTGGGAGAATTCACTCTTTCTTTCGGCACGGAGTCCGACGAACTCGAAGACTTGAATATGGCGGCAGAGTTTATGGCAAGCGAATCCAAAGACGTTTCCAATCTGCTCAAAGGCTATTTGTCAGAAGGATATTCCGTTGCAAAATCGCGCACTCTCGCGCTTGACAAAATACGCCCCGACATCTCGAATATGCTTCAATCCCCCAACAACATTTTGGCCGTCGAATATATGAAAGCAGGTGCGGCATATCAAGGAAAAGTGCAATATCATTCCGTCGAGCGCAAACCCGACGACGGCAAAAAATATCTTTCTTCAACCAAAATACGCGATTTGATGCGCCAAAACGCCGACGTATCGGCTCTCGTTCCGCCATTCGTGGATTTGACGAGCGTGACGAGCGTTGACAAATACAACACAATCTCCACTTATGCAATGAAAGCGATGACCGCCGACGAACTCAGAGAAATTGCCAACATCAGCGAAGGCATGGAAAACCGCATAAGTCAGGCGTCGTTCACAAATATGGACGAATATCTTTCGCTCACGAGCAAACGCTACACTCGTTCGACGATAAA
>CALGEU010000121.1 GCA_937881285.1 uncultured Clostridia bacterium
TAACGTATTATTCATACTAACGACGTGCGCGCCGACGCGCGCATACAAGGACGATTATGAAAAAAACACTTACGACGGTTTGTATACTCCTGGTTGCCTTGCTTCTTTGCACGGTTTTGGTTGCTTGCGACAACACGAACAATCCCGACCCCGACAAAAAGCCCGATTACGAAAAGGCGACTTATACCGTCACGTTCAACACCAACAGCGACTTCGTTCTCACCGACAGCGTGATAAAGAACGTTCCGTCCGGCTCGAAAATTTCTGCGCCGAAAGATTCAAACGGCAATCTCATCATACCGGTGAAGAAAGGTTACACTTTCAAATACTGGTCGGCAGACGGCGTCAACGAGTTCAATTTCTCGACGGATACTATAAAGAAAAACACCACGATAACGGCAGTGTACACCAACAACGTATACAAGCACGAACCCGTCATAAACGCGAAACTCAACTATATAAAGAACGCAGACGGAACGTATTCTTATGAGATAGTCGAAAACGCATACGACGGCGCAAGCCTTTCGGCGGTTGAACTCAATCCCGAGACGACTTCCATAAAATCGACGTATGCAGGCTCGGTCACCGAGATTGCGTGCCCCACGCCAAAGGAAGGCGACACGTTCCGCTTCTGGTTTTATATGCAGGACGGAAAACCCGTTCAGTTCACGAAATGGGCGGCGGACGGCGCAAGCAGCGTCGCAATGCTTTCCAAGTATTATTTCACGAAAGGATTGACTCTTTATGCTATGTACGAATCCACCCTTCCGACAATGGAAGTGGTGTATAGCGACAGTTTGTCCGAACTCGTGTATGGTAAGAAAGAGTATTCAAGCAACTCGCAAATCAACGAAAAAGACGCTTATGTCGCGACAAAACTCGGTTATCGTTTCGACAAATGGTATTACACCATAGTAGGCGACGACGATGAAGCAACCGATTACGATTTCAAGTTCTATACGGATAAGGAATCCGGCACTATTATCAACAGCGCAACCAACACGACAGACTTTTTCACGCCGTCCACACTCGTTCTCAAAGCGAAGTGGATAAAACAAATCACGATTACGTCCGCTGACGAGTATAAGAGCAAACTTTACGACGTTCTGCGCAAAGAAAACCCGACCGAAGACGAGCAACTTGCCATTTCGCAAATTCTCGAAGCGGATATTATCTTTGCAAACGACGTCAATTTCGGCGGTATAGGAGCACTCGAACCGTTGTTTGATTCCGAACACGTCTTCAAAGGCACTATCGACGGCGGCATTTACGACGGAAACGGCAACCTTACGGGCAAGTCGAAGTTGCAAAACGTTTCTATTTCCGCACAATCTCACGCATCCGTTTTCGGATACGTTGCAGGCAGTATAAAGAATCTCGACGTCGAAAACGTCAATCTCACCGTCGTTAAAGACGAGAACGGCAAATTCGGCATCAAATCCGTGCTTGCACCCGTTGCGACGAGAAACGAAGGCTCGATAACCAACGTTGCGGTGTCCGGTGCGATTTTCAATCTCGAAAGCGGAATGAACACCGTGTATATCGGCGGCATCGTCGGTGAAAACAAGGGCTTTTCAACAAATTCAAACACGGGATATATCAGTGATTGCACGAGCAACGTCACCATAAACGACGCAACGGCAAAGGCTTTCGTCATCGGCGGCGTGACTGCCGAAACGAACGCGTCTTCCGCTCTCACGAGAAACTCTGCGGCGGTTACGGTCAAGAATATTTCCACCGTTGACGACGGCATTTCGGCGAACGGAGCAACGTATTTCGTGCTTGGCGGAATTGCAGGAAGAAGCGGCGGAACGATTACGAAGTCCAACGCAAGCGTAACCGTCGAAAACGGCACGATTTTTTCGGGAGCGGCTTCAATCGGCGGTATCGCAGGTGACGGCACGGGTTCGCTTGCAACTTCGAGCGCAAATATCACGGTGTCTGCACTCGTTGCAAACGCAAACGTCGGCGGTCTTATCGGTAAAAACGAAGGTTACGTTCTCAATGCATACGCAATCGTCGATTTCGATTTGACTGCGGCAGGGAAGAACGCAATTCTTTCCGTCGGCGGTCTTATCGGCAACAATTTCAGTTCAAAGACCGAAACGGGCACGTCGCAAACGATAGGCATCGGCGCAATCAACAAGAGTTATTCCGACGGCGAGATAAACGTTTCCGTCAATGACGGCGCACTCACGACTCTTTTCGTCGGCGGCATCGCAGGCCGCAACAACAAGAGCAAAATCGGCGGAGTGTTCACGCTCGTAGATATAACCGTTGACGGCGTCAAAGACGGCGTAAAGTCAAATCTCGGTTTTGCATTCGGTAGCATGGAAGCAAAGGCAACGATAAATTCCGGTTGGTACGGCGACGGCAACTCGCTCACGCTCAACGGCGAAAAATACGAACTCAAATTTGACGGCAACGACGCGGAAGGCAATCCCACTTACACCGAAAACTTCGAGATAACCAAGGTCGGAACGAAGACGGAAAGCAGCAACTTCACGTCGAAAGTGTGGCTTGAAAGCAAATCAAACGCAAACCTTGACGGCGAAGTCTGGAATTTGACCGACGGCACATTGCCCACGTTGAAATAACGTTTTGAAGAGATAACAAATTTGAAAACGGCACGTAAATTTACGTGCCGTTTTTATGCTTATGTATAAGGTGCGCTCGTTTTAGAGCACAAGTGCGGATGATTACAACTTTGAATCAACCAACGATAATAATACTTTTTTGCCGTCGTTGAGCGAGATATAAAACATATATCCCATTTCCTTCTCTACGTATTCGACGTCGTCAACTTCGTCAATTTCTGTTGCAACAAGTTCTCCGATTTTTGTAAGCAGTTCTTCCATGGGAATCTCCTTTTTGAAAATTTTACATTAAACAATACAATATAGCGTTTGCAAATGTCAACGGCAAAACCGCATAAGGAACAACGGGGCAAGTCTTGTTTTGTCGAAATATGTCTATTGATTGCTCTATGTGGAACAAGTGTTCCGTTTAGGATATTATAGCGGATATTTTGTCGATTGACAAGTGTGTTTGTCATTTGCACACGATACAAAACCATACAATAATAGATTTTTGTTTTTAGATACGAATAACGATTTTTGCATGAAACGCGAATCGTGAGCGGTGATTTATGTATTTGCACCAATAAAAAGCGACGTTTGGTTGTATATCTTATATACGGATTTTGTTTGTGCAAAATCAAAAAAGGGAGAAACTTATGAAAAATTCACGCTTCGTTTTATTTATATTGATCGTGTCGTTGGCGGCTTGCCTTGCAGTCGCTTTTTCCGCTTGTGATTTGGACGACGTATCCGACGAAGATTTGCTCGTCGCAGGACAGGAAGATTTGTCGATGTATGAAACAAAAATCTCGGATTATTCCGGCGGCAACTTGTATTTGGTTAAAATAAAAGACGAATTCAAAAACAGAATCAAGACGGCTATAATTCCGAGCGAAATATACTCGGTGGGGTGGAATGCATTCGAAGGTTGCGAAAATCTTGAAACCGTAATCGTGAAAGAAGGCGTCAATTCCATAGGCAACGGCGCGTTCAAAAATTGCGGAAAACTTGCGACCGTCGAATTGCCCGAAGGATTTTCGGAGATTTATGCGAATACGTTTATGAATTGCATATCGCTTGAAGAAATATCTCTTCCCGACAGCGTGGAACAAATTAATGAAAACGCGTTTTTTAATTGTATTAAGTTGAAAAGCATAAAGATGTCTAAAAATATATTAGTGAAAGAAAACGCATTTTACAATACCGCATTTTACAACACGGTAGATGACGGCATGATATACATAAACACGCTCGCATACAAATACGTAGGAGATATGCCGAAAAACACCACTTACAAATTGAGAGAAGGGACGACGGGCATTGCAGGCGGTGCGTTTGACAATATCGACGGATTGAGACATCTCGTGCTTCCCGATAGTTTTGAGTATTTGTCGTCCGCGAGCATCAGGGATTGCAAGAACTTGTTGAGCCTGACTATCGGCAAAAATTATAAAGGGGAAAACATATACAGCGGGGGATGGTTTGAAAGTGTTCCTGCGATAATCAGAGCGTATCGTCTCGTTGAGGTGTACAACAAATCCGATGTAGATATACAAGAAGACTATTCTTTCGGTGCGTTGAATTTAAAATCGGTTTGGCTCATGAATGTTTATCGGGAAAACGAGCAAAGTGCTCTCGATATACGTGACGACGGACAGGTTTATATGCAGTTGGGAGATGAGAAAACTCTCGTCGCATATTCAACCGATTCAACGCAGGCTACGGTTGAGAGCGGAACGACAATCATAAGAAGACGCGCATTTTATGACAGTGAAAATCTGGAAAAAGTCGTTATACCCGAAGGCGTCAGAGAGATCGAAGGCGAAGCGTTCGTTGAATGTGCAGACTTGTCCGCGCTTGAATTGCCTGTAAGTTTAAGAAAAATAGGCGATATGGTTTTTTTCGGCAACAAGGTGAATGTTTCTTCTTACCAAATATATTACAACGGAACGGTTGAACAATGGAAAGCGATTGAAAACTATATGAACTACGAATACGTCGCTCAGTGCACCGACGGCATCGTAAAATATGACAAAACCGCATGAATATAATGGAATAGAGTAGCGAATAACAATATTCTATCCGAACAGAAAAGCCAAATAAAAAGCCCCTTGACGAGCGTCAGGGGGCTTTTGGTAAGTTTAATCGGGAAGATTATTCTTCTGTGTAAGCAGCTGCTTTCTTGACGTAGTATGCACGTTTCTTTGCAGCGTCTTCTTCGTTCTTTGCGAACAAGACTCTTGCAGCGTCCGGATTCATCTTTGCAAGTGACGCATATCTCGTTTCGTTCATAAGGAACGCTTGATAATCGTCGGTGGGTTCTTTGCTGTCGATGACGAGCGGAGCTTTGTCTGTGCCCACGAGAGTCGGGTTGTAGCGGAAGAGTTGCCAATATCCGCAGTCAACAGCCTTCTTCATTTCCATTTGAGAGTTGTCCATACCGCCTTTGATGCCGTGGTTGATGCACGGTGCATAAGCGATGATGATGGACGGGCCGTGATATGCTTCCGCTTCTGCGAACGCTTTGACGACTTGGTTCATGTCTCCGCCCATGGAAACTTGTGCGACGTATACATAGCCGTAGTCCATTGCGAGCAACGCAAGGTCTTTCTTCTTGGTGCGTTTACCGGTGGATGCGAATTTTGCGATAGCACCCGTCGGAGTGGACTTGGACGCTTGTCCGCCGGTGTTGGAGTACACTTCGGTGTCAAGAACGAGAATGTTGATGTCTTCGCCGCTTGCGAGAACGTGGTCAACGCCGTTGTATCCGATATCGTATGCCCAGCCGTCGCCGCCGACGATCCAAACGGATTTTTTGATCAGGCAATCTTCTCTTGCTTCGATGCTGTTGAGAAGATCAAGGCTGACACCGTTTGCATTCTTCTTTTCTTCGGGGATAAGTGCGATGATTGCGTTTGCCGCTTCTTCGCTCTTTTGTGCGTCTTCTTTGTTTTCAAGCCATGCGTTGAGAGCAGCGACCATAGCGTCGGACACTGTGCCGAGTGCGAGCAAGGAGTTGATGTCGTTTGCAAGCACGCTGCGGCGAGTGTCGTATGCAAGGTGCATACCGAAGCCGAATTCCGCGTTGTCTTCGAACAAGGAGTTTGCCCATGCAGGACCGCGGCCTTTGTCGTTCTTGGTGTAGGGGCAAGTCGGTGCGCTGCCGCCGTAAATGGAAGAGCAACCGGTTGCGTTTGCGATAAGCATTCTGTCGCCGAAGAGTTGGGTCATGAGTTTGACGTACGGAGTTTCGCCGCAGCCTGCGCATGCGCCCGAGAACTCGAAGAGCGGCTTCTTGAACTGACTGTTCTTGACGTTGACGGATTTGAGTTCCGCAGAAGTTTCTTTAAGGTTTGCAGCGTAATCCCAGTTCTCTTCGTCTGATGCGATAGCGTCGTCGAGCGGAACCATGGTGAGTGCTTTCTCTTTGGACGGGCAGACAGCCACGCAGTTGGAGCAACCTGTGCAGTCAAACGGGCTGACTTGCATACGGAATTCGTAACCCTTTACGCCGATAGCGGGTTTGGTGACGAAACCTTCTGGCTTGTTTGCGAGTTCTTCTGCCGTTGCGAGCGTCGGACGAATTGCCGCGTGCGGGCAAACGAGAGAGCAGCGGTTGCATTGGATGCATTTGTCGGGATTCCAAACGGGAACTGCAACTGCGATACCGCGTTTTTCAAACTTGGTCGTGCCGGTGGGGACGTAACCGTTGGGATTGAATGCGGAAACGGGGAGTTTGTCGCCTTCTTGTGCCGCGATAGGTGCGATGAACGTTCTGAAATATTCGTCGTTGGGGACGGGGAGCGGTGCTGCGCCCTTGGTCGTGGTTTCCCAGCTTTGCGGATATTTGACTTCTTTAAGGTGTGCGATCGCGTTGTCCACGCAAGCGTTGTTCATTGCAACGACTGCGTCGCCTTTCTTGCCGTAGGACTTCTTGATCATTTCCTTCATGTAGCGTTCTGCATCTTCGTAAGGAATGACGTTTGCCAGTTTGAAGAATGCCGCTTGCATGACGGTGTTGACGCCTTTCTTCGTGCCGATCTCTTGAATGACTTTGAGACCGTCGAGCGTGTAGAACTTGACGTGTTTCTTTGCGATCATGTTCTTCATTGCCGCAGGAAGTTTTGCGTCCATTTCTTCGGGTTCCCATTGAGAGTTGAGAAGGAACGTGCCGCCGTCTTTAAGGTCGGAGAGCATGTCGTAACGAAGAACGTAAGATTCATTGTGGCAAGCCACGAAGTCAGCCTGGTCGATAAGGTAAGTGCTGCGGATGGGCTTGTCGGAGAAGCGCAAGTGGGAGATGGTGATACCGCCAGACTTTTTGGAGTCGTATGCGAAGTATGCTTGCGCATATTTGTCGGTGTGGTCGCCGATGATCTTGATGGAGTTCTTGTTTGCGCCGACGGTGCCGTCAGAGCCGAGACCGTAGAACTTGCAGGAGATTGCGCTTGCGTCGGAAGCGTCGATCTTTTCGGTGACTTCGAGAGAATGATGCGTCACGTCGTCGTTGATGCCGACGGTGAAGCGATCTTTCTTTGCGCCGCTCATGTTTTCGTAGATTGCGTTGACCATGGACGGGTTGAATTCCTTGCTGCCGAGACCGTAACGACCGCAGAGCACTTCTTTTTGAACGCCTGCTTCATTCAAAGCGGATACGACGTCGAGATAGAGCGGTTCGCCTTGTGCGCCCGGTTCTTTGGTTCTGTCCATAACGGTGATGGTCTTGCAGGTTGCGGGAATTGCTTTGACGAATGCGTCTTGCGGGAACGGACGATAGAGTCTGACTTTCAAGAGACCGACTTTGTGTCCGCGAGCGTTGAGATAGTCAACGGTTTCTTCAACCGCTTCTGCGCCCGAACCCATGATGACGATAACTCTGTCTGCATCGGGTGCACCGTAGTAGTCGACGAGATTGTATTTTCTTCCGGTGAGTGCGCTGACTTTGTCCATTTCCGCCTGAACGATTGCGGGGACTGCGTCATAGAACTTGTTGCTTGCTTCTCTGTTTTGGAAGTAAATATCGGGGTTTTGAGCCGTGCCTTGTTGATGGGGATGTTCGGGGTTGAGAGCGCGTGCGCGGAATTCGTCGACTTTCTTGAAGTTTACGAGCGGTTTGATTTCGTCGTAGTCGATCACGTCGATCTTGTCAACTTCGTGAGAAGTGCGGAAACCGTCGAAGAAGTTAAGGAAAGGAACGCTGGATTCAATGGTGGAAAGATAAGACACCAAAGTGAGATCCATAACTTCTTGAACGCTGTTGGCTGCGAGCATCGCAAAACCGGTTTGACGGCAAGCCATCACGTCGGAGTGGTCACCGAAAATGTTGAGAGCGTGGCCTGCAACGCTTCTTGCGGATACGTTGAACACGCAGGGGAGCAATTCGCCCGCAATCTTGTACATGTTGGGGATCATAAGGAGCAAGCCTTGGCTCGCGGTGAAGGTGCTGGTCAATGCGCCTGCTGCCAAAGAGCCGTGAACTGCGCCTGCCGCGCCCGCTTCGGATTGCATTTCAGCGATTTTGAGAACGTTGCCGAAAAGGTTCTTTCTGCCTTGTCCTGCCCAATCGTCGCAGTTTTCCGCCATAGGTGACGACGGAGTGATGGGGTAGATAGCCGCAACGTCAGAGAACGCATACGCGATGTGTGCCGCAGCGGTATTACCGTCGATGGTCATTTTTTTCATATCGGGATTTCCTCCAAATAATATATCTTCTAGTGTTGTTCGTGCGCGTGTATATATGCGCGCAGTCATCTTGTATTATATATTGATAAAAA
>CALGEU010000122.1 GCA_937881285.1 uncultured Clostridia bacterium
TCGTGTCAAGTTCTTTGTTGTCGTCGTCGTTTTCTTCCACCGTAGCGGAATACACTGCGGTAAAGCCCTTGAATTTGACGCTCTTGCCCCTAACGACGAAACCGAGTTTTTCGTCGCCGCATTCGCCGAGAATGTGAACTCTCATCGTGTTGTACTGCGCAGGAGTCATTTGAGATGCCATAAAACGCTCGTAGATGAGTTTGTAGAGTCTGAACGCGTCTCTGTCCATTTTCCCTTCGAGAGACTTCGGCGTGCGGTTCAAATCGATAGGTCTGATTGCTTCGTGCGCGTCCTGTGCGTTCTCGCTGGTTTTGTAGATATTCTGCGTCTTGGGCGCGTATTCTTCACCGTAATTCTTTGCGATGAACGAAAGCGCGATTTTCGCAAAATCGGGAGAGATACGCACGCTGTCGGTACGGATATACGTGATAAGTGCGTGCTGTCCTTCTCCTTCGATGTCAACGCCTTCGTAGAGTTGTTGCGCAACTCTCGACGTGCGTTCGGCGGTCATGTTGAGTTTGTGGCTCGCTTCCTGCTGCATAGTGCTTGTTGTAAACGGCGGAGCGGGTTTTGACGTAGACACGCTCTTTTTCACTTCGTCCACACGATAATCGCACTTGCGCATAAGGTCCGCTATCGCATATGCGTCGTCGGCATTGTTGGGTTTCACTTTCTCGCCGTTTCTGTCGTTGAGTGCGGCGTTGAAAAGGTTTGATTTCGTCTTTTTTGCGCCGTCTTTGAGCAAAAGCGCGCTTATCGACCAGTACTCTTCGGGCTTGAAGTCGCGGATTTCCTTTTCTCTGTCGACAATCATTTTAAGAGCCGCAGACTGCACGCGTCCGGCAGAAAGACTGGGTTTTAGTTTTCTTGAAAGTATGGGGGAAATTTTGTAACCCACAAGTCTGTCAAGCACTCTTCTTGCCTGCTGGCTGTTGACCAAATCCATGTTGATTTCTCTCGGATTTTCCATAGCCGCGCGCACTGCTTTCGGCGATATTTCGTTGAACTCGATACGCACTTTGTCGCCCTTCACTCCGAGCGTGTTTTTAAGGTGCCACGATATTGCTTCTCCTTCGCGGTCCGGGTCGGTTGCGAGATACACTTTGTCGTATTTCTTCACCGCTTGAGAGAGTTGTTTTATGGTTGATTCCTTGTCCGGCGTGACGATGTATTGCGGCTTGAAACCGTTGTCGACGTCGATACCCAGAGAACGCGCAGGCAAATCGCAAACGTGTCCTTTGGATGCAAGCACCGCAGCGTCGTTGCCGAGATACTTCTGTATCGTTTTGGCTTTGTGCGGCGACTCAACAATGATGAGTTGTTTCATTATATCTCCTTGGGGAAAACCCCGCTGTTATTATCTATTTTCGTTTTTCGTCGCGTTTTAACGCCGTTTTTGCGAGCGTTTTATGCGACTTCGTCGGTTTTTTCGTGTTCACGCAAGCGAATAGAAATTGCCTGCGCCTTTGAAAACCAAACCTTCTATTTCAAGGTCGAAAAGCACGCTCGTAAGTTCGCTCACGCTAAGTCCCGTGACTTCGATTAGTTCTTCAAAGTGCCTTTCGCCGTCGTGCAACGCGTCGAGTATCTCGGTTTGCACTATGGACAGTTCAATGGTTTTCTCGACTTTTTCTTCTCTTCTCACACCCATCTGGTCAAGCACGTCTTCGGGCGATATGACGAGTGCGTGCGGCATTTCTCTAAGCAATTCGTTTCCGCCCGCGCTTTCTTCGTCGTACACGTTTCCGGGCACCGCAAAAACGTCTCTTCCTTGCTCGATTGCAAATCGCATCGTGATGAGCGAGCCGCTCTTTTTTGCCGCTTGCGGAAGAAAAACCGCGTCTACAAGTCCGCTGACTATGCGATTTCGCTCGGGAAAGTGATATTGAAGCGGTTTCGTGCCGAGCGGATATTCCGTGACAACCAAACCGTCGTTTGCAAGCACGCTTTCAAGAAGCGAACGATGCTCGGCTGGATACACGACGTCTAGTCCCGAAGCAAACACCGCAACCGTCGGCTTCGACTGGTTTACGCAAGCAAGGTGCGCTATGCTGTCTATGCCCCTTGCAAAGCCCGATATGACCGTAAGTCCCGCTTTTGCGAATTCTCTTGAAAACTCGTCAGCAACTTTTGCGCCGTATCGCGTGGGACGTCTCGTCCCGACAACCGCAATGCTCTTTGCTCTCAGTGCGCCGAGATTGCCTTTTGCAAACAATCCCGTCGGCGCGTCGTATATGTCGAGCAACTTTTCGGGATACTCGTCGTCGTATCTCGTGATGAATTTCACGTCACGTTTTTCAAGTTCTGCCGCAAGTTCGTCGGCTCGGGCAAGAAGTTTGAAGAACTCCGTTGCGTGTTCGTCCCCGAGCGTTTTGAAAACCGCGCGTCTGCCGCTTTCGCTTGCAAGTTCGGTTGCGTCTTCCAACTCGTCGAGAAGTGCAGTTCGTTTTTTATTCGACAATTCGCTCACGCTTTGCAACGCAAGCAAAATTTTCTTTCTTTCGTCCATATCTCTCCCTGTCAATGGTACTTCCTGTCAAGTCCCCTGTATTGTATCGCTTCGCCGATATGCGCAGGCAGAATGTTTTCGCTACCTTCTATGTCGGCAATGGTTCTTGCCACTTTGAGTATGCGCGTCGTTCCGCGTGCGCTCAGATTGAGTTTTTCAAACGCCTTTTGCAAAAGTCTCTCGCAATCTTTGTCTATCACGCAATATTTGTTGAGTTCTTTTGCGCCCATTTCGGCGTTCGTGAGTATGCCGTCTTTCTCGAATCTCTTGCGCTGAACAGCACGCACTCTGTTGACTCTTTCTTTTATCTGTGCGCTCGTCTCGCCGCTCTTTTGAAAGCGCAATTCGTCGTACGAGATATTGTCCACTTCGATTTGCAAATCTATTCTGTCCATAAGCGGACCACTGAGTTTCGACACGTAATTGTGTATCTGCGACGGCGTGCAACGGCATATCTGATTTTTTGAGCCGTAGTTGCCGCAAGGACACGGGTTCATGCTTGCTATAAGCATGAAATTTGCCGGATATTCGGTGGTTTGTTGCACTCTTGCAACCGTCACTTTTCTGTCTTCGAGCGGTTGACGCAAAGTTTCGAGCGCGTGACGGGAATATTCGGGCATCTCGTCAAGGAACAAAACGCCGTGATTTGCAAGGCTCACTTCACCCGGTCTCGCTTTCGCTCCGCCGCCTATCAGCGCAGGTACGGTCGTCGTGTGATGCGGCGTTCTGAACGGTCTCGTCGTCACTATGCCGACGTCCGAATCGAGTATGCCTGCGACGGAATGTATTTTTGTCACTTCCACCGCTTCTTCAAACGTCATCTCGGGCATAATCGTCGGGACGCATTTGGCAAGCATCGTTTTTCCCGCTCCGGGTGGGCCTATCATAAGTGCGTTATGTCCGCCTGCAACGGCGATTTCAAGCGCGCGCTTTGCAACGCTCTGCCCTTTTACGTCTGCAAAATCCACTCCGTAGCCGTGAGATACGCACGCGCTCTCGTACGTGGAAGTCGGCACTTTCTCGAACACTACGCCCGAAAGCATTTCGACGACTTCGCGAAGGTTGTTCAGCGCATACACGTCTATGCCTTCTATGAAACTTGCTTCTCTTGCGTTTGCGGCAGGAATTATAAACTTTCTGTGCCCTGCCTGCATTGCGGATATGAGAAGCGGCATTATGCCGTTTACGTGACGAAGTTCGCCGTCAAGCGACAACTCGCCCACAATCACGTATTGCTTGTAAGCCTTGCTTTCTATCTGCCCCGTCGCCGCCATTATTCCGAGCGCAACCGGCAAGTCGAACGTCGGGCCTTCTTTTTTCGTGTCGGCAGGCGCAAGATTGACGATGATGCGTTTTGCGGGATATTGAAATCCGCTGTTCTTGATTGCAGAGCGCACTCTTTCCTTGCTTTCTTTCGTTGCCGTGGAAGCAAGCCCCACCATATCGTAGCCCGGCAAACCGCTGTTGATGTCAATTTCGACGTCCACTGCGTAGCCGGTCAGTCCGTCCAAAGCGTAACTTAAAATTTTTGCGAGCATAACGTTCTCCCCATATATATTTATATAAGTCTGTTTATTTTACCATACGCGAGCGAAAAACGCAATAAGAAATGTGTTCGCCCCTTGCGTAGTCAAGCGCAAAAAAACGATATGTAAAACAAACAAAGCCGTTTAGATACCGCAAAAAATTTATTTTTTGTCGCGCTTCCTTTTTTACGATTAAATTGTAAAATATTATTGTTAAACAAATATGAAATCTCGATTAAAACAAGTGAAAACCGCACTTTTCAGTGCGGTTTTGCGTTTTTTAATTATTTTTATCGTCGTCGGTTTCGTCGTTTTTGTCGACGAGTTCCAACAGTTTTTTCTTTTCTTCGTCACTCAAATCGTCAAGCGTTGTTTGGGGCGTTTTCTCTTTTTCAAGTGCAAGTCTGTCTCTCACAAAACCCGCTATCACAAGCGCGAACACGAGACACATCGGCACAACCACTATCACGACGTATCCGTACCAATGCGACAAGAACTCTTTAAGTCCGCCGATAAACGCCGATTTTCTGACGAATATCGCCTTGACGTTTTCGGGCGGAAGTTGCCAATCGTCAACCTTAACAGAGCCGTTGTAAAGTTTGTCTCCTGCCGTTTTGTAATACTGAACGTTGCCGTCTTCGTCTAAGATAATCTCGACGATTCTGTGCGTTTCGTTGTAGCCTTTTAGCACTCCGCTAGGTGCGGTAAACGTGATGATATCCCCAACTTTCAAGGCGTATTTGTTTTCGACTTTCTTTGAAACAATCACTTCGCCTTTTTCTATCGTGCCGCTCATACTGTCGGTGAGCACGTCGAACATATAATAGCCGAAAATCTCCGTCTCTCCGCCGTTTTTCTTTTGAACGAGCATAAGCGCAACGAGTGCGACCAAAAACACGAATATCAAAGCCACAACAACCGTGGACACGACGTTGTATATCTTTTTTGCCTTGCTTATATTCTTTTTCGTCTCGTTTTTGCTCGTTTTCATTGCCTTATTTGCCACACCTTGTTTTCAGTCTAACGTCGGCGTGATTTTTCTTTTATATAGCGTTCGTGCGCACCGTCGGTGCGCACGCTAAATTACTCTTCGTCGTCACGATTTTCGGGCTTTGCGCTTATATCGAAAGTGTCGCCGAACGGGTCTACGATTCCGCTTCCGTCCGCAAACGTGATTCCGCCAACAGAAACTTTGCTTTCGTCAACGGCGGCGATATTGCGTTTTTTGCCGCTCGGAGTCGTGTATTTCTGATTGAGCGTCGTTGCGCTCAAATCCCACGGATTCTTCTTTTCTCGCGGTGCTTTGCGGATTTTCGGTTTGTTTTCGTTCTCTTCGTTTTGCTCGGATTTTCCGGCACTTTCTTGCGCTTTTGAAGACGTGACGGCTTCTTCGGTCTTCTCCGCCTTATCGTCAGATTGAACGATGTCTTCGATCTTAACGTCTTTGGTGTCAGCGGCGTTTTCATTTTCGCTTTCGATGACTTTTTCGACGGTTTCGGCTTCGTTTTCCGCTTTCTTTCTGCGCGTATACTTTCTCTTGGGCTTGTTTTCGTCCTTGTGTTCGAGATTGCCGAGATTTGCGCCGTCACCCCAAGGCGTTACGCTTCCGTCGTCTTTGAGATGCAACTCGCCGACCGCGACTTTGTTTTCGTCAACGGGCGTCAAATCGACGTGACGTTTCTTGTGTTCTTCGGTTTTTTCGCTCTTCTCCGTCTCAGAATTGTCTTCTTTGACGATTTTTGGCGTTTTTTCATCTTTCGGCAATTCGATTTTGCCTTTCGTCTTTGCTCGTGCAACGAGCGGCACGTCGCCTTCAAGCGGAGACACCGCGTCTATTGCGTCGAGAGCGTTGTCGATTCTGTCGTTACGTTCGGCTCTCTTCAAGCGGTCTTTTTCCATCTCTTCGATTGACTTGTTGATGCTTTCCGTATCCTTGTCGTCAAGTTCGAGATTTTCGTTTTTATCGAATTCGATGCCTTTTTCTTGCGCTTTTTTAGCGTTTTCGGCTTCTTGTTGCGCTTTGAGTTCGGCAAGACGCTTCTCTTCTTCGGCTTTTTTGCGCTCCATAGCGATTTTCGCTTTCTGGAAACTGAACGGATCCATTCCGAGCGTTTCGCCGTCAAGAGTTACGTTGAGATTCTTTTCAATCTCTTCACGCTGCTTTTTGAACGCTTCCGCACGCTTCTGTATGTCTTCTTTGCGACGACGTATGCGTTCTTGTCTGTCTCTCTCTTCGAGTTCTTCCTGCTTTATGCGGCGGTAAGAATTGAGACAACGATCGATTGCGTCCTTGACTTTGATGATCTCTTCCTGCTTGATCTTATCGTCGTCGGGACGTTTGAATATCTTGCGCACTTCAAACAAGTGCTGATCGAATTTCTCCGCGTCGGGTTCGAGATCCACTTCTTCCTGGTCGGCTTTTGGCGGCATTTCTTTGAAACGCTCAACTTCGACGGGGCGTTCGACAATGACTTCCGTCTCGATTTCCTGCGGCTTTTCGATTTCTTTTTCTACTTCTTTTTCAGGCTCTTGTTCAGGCTGTTTTTCTTCTTCGGGTTCAGGCGGAGTTTCGGGTGGAATTTCCTTGTCCGCTTCTTCGTTTTCTTCGGGTTTGACTTCCTGAATATTGTCCTTTTCTTCTTCGTTCTCTTTCTGTTCTTCGAGTTTTTGCGCGTACTCGTCGCGGTCTATCTGGTCTTTCTCGAAGTCCATATTTCCGACACGCAAGAAATCGGCAAATTCCTTGTCTTCCATGTCGAAATCGGTCTCGCACTGGTCGTAAAGGCTTTCGAAGACCATCGTATTGAGCGTGACCATACTGCGCAGTCTTTGCTCGCTTTCGGTGTCAATCGTGTAGTCTTCCACTTCGTCCGACGTGGAAAAACCGCCCGATTGCTGATATGTCTCGATAAACTGCCAAAGAGTGAGCGCTTTCTTGAAGTTCGGTTCTTTCAAAATGACGTTCGTACGCATGATAGGCGGACGAACGGGCGCGGAATTGCGCATGGATTTTGCAAACGACGACGACAAAAAGTCGGTGATAATGCGGTCTATCTTCGCAACGCGCTCTATTTTCGTGAGCGTGTCGGGGTCAAGTCGCATAACTTCGTCAAAACTGAGTTGCGCATAATACTCCGTGCGATACGTCACCTTTTTGCTCGGCAAATTGAAACGCGACTCTACGTCGAGTTCGAGCACGTCCTGCGTTGCCGACGCCTTTTTTATCTTGTCGTAACGCATTGTGACAAAATCTTTGAGTTTGAGAAGAAGCGTGTAAATAAAACGGTTTTCGTAAATCTCGAAAGACTCTTCTTTTGTGATATTGAGAATTTTAGACGGCGTGACGTCTCCCGTCTTTTCGTCCACTTTGGATATCATATTCGTGTGCTGTGCAAGGAATTTGACGGACTCCGTCGAAATGCTTCTTGCAAGCGAAACGTCCACGATATCTTCTTCCTGAACGATGAATTTTCTCGGGTTACGCACGATTGTGTCAAGGTTTGGCAAAATGCCTTCGATTGTGTCAATCCAGTCAATCGAAATGTCCTGAATAAGGCGTTTTTTTGCCAACTTGAAGACAGACGAGCCTTTGTCGACCCTATTTTTGAATTGCTCATAAAAGCTCTCGTTGCCGAGAACGGAAACAATCTTATTTGCGTACTGTTTGTACACTTCTCTTGTGATTTTGTTGTCTTCCATACTTTTATGACTTTTTGATTATTGTTGCGACACCGCCTTACAATTAATAATTAACAATGAATAATTAATAATTGCGGAAGGCGGAGCCTTGTCCGAAATTTTGTTCGGAGCATGCTTATTAACTGACTGTGCGACTTCGAAAACGGAATTGGAGCCGCAAGGCGGCGACCGCACCGAACAAAGGGGACACTTTCATTCCCTATGCGCGAATCAAAACCCAACGTACAAGAAGTATGAGCTTTGACCTTTCTCATTCTTTCGCAAAAAGCGGAGTATTTTGATGCTAGGCAAGGAAGTTGTGTTCTTTTGCAAGCCTAGCGTACTTGTTGTACGTGACTTGCAAAAAGAATACGACTGACGCAGCATAACGCAAAATAATACGCTTCTTCACTAAAATGCGATAAACGGATGAAGAACAAGGCAGCGTATGAGCGAATCAAAACCTAACGTACTAAAGTACGTGATTTTGAGACGCACATGCGCTAACACAGTTGTTCGCCGTTTAGCACATTTTAGAAGAGTTTCTTCAAGCGGTTGATATACTCCTTACTCTCTTGCATATTCTCTTCACCGAAGA
>CALGEU010000123.1 GCA_937881285.1 uncultured Clostridia bacterium
TTTTTGGTCGTTTTATGACCTTGCGATATGCAAACGGAAATTTCGTTTTCGTCGCCGATACCGCCCCATGCGGCGTTCATTGCATCTGCAACACCGTTTTGGTCATAGGTTGCTATGATAAGCACAGGCATAGGATAAAGCCATGTTTTTGCTCCAAAATCTTTTCTCATGATTCGCTCCTTTTTGAAATTTTATGATATTTTAGTTATAAAACAACGGACAGGGTTTGTCAATACCCCGTCCGTTTAGCATTTGATTATTAACGATTTTTAACCCTTTTGTCTTATATATTCCGTGTACGCTCCGAGATACGCAAATGCGGAAAAATAGGTGTCGAGATTGAGCGTGCCGGCAAGGAACGCATCCGCAAGGAACGCATTTTGTTTGTACTTGTAGTAAAGATGCACGCCGTACGTAAAAATGCAAAGTTGCAACTCGTCTTCTTTGGGTATCGTGTCGCATTCTGCAAGCGGTGCGCCGGCAAACAGTTTCAACGTTTGCAAATATCCGGTGTGATGTCCTATCTGAATATCTCCGTGAAATTTTGCAATATCTTCGTCTATGCTTTTCCCCAGTTGCACCGAACACGCGATTGCCCAGAACAGAGACGCAACGTACATATCTCCGTTGTTTTTTGCAAGTTCGACGCACTCGTCAAACATAACTTTTGCTTTTTCGTATTCGCCCTGGTAATACTTGCAGCACGCCGACATATAGAGTGCGTCAAGTCTGTCGTCGGTGTTTTCAAGACACCAGGCAAACGCTTTTTCGGCTTTGTCGAGATTGAGCGTGGACAAGTATCTGCCCGCGCATTTTCTTCTCACCTTGTAATCGTCGGGGCGCATTTCGCACGCTTTTTCAAAACATTCGAGTGCTTCTCTGTATCTCATCTGAAAAGCGAGTGCGTCTCCAAGCGCAACGATACGATTGAAATCATCGGGAAAAGCAGCGAGTTCCGCTCTCGCTTTTTTCGTGCGTTCGTCATCGGGAACGAGCCTTGCGTGAGCGTTTGAAAAGACGAGTTCCTGATCTCTTATCGCTCTCACGTCGCTTATCTTATTGCAGTTGCAGTTTGGGGCTCCAAGACACATATTTTTGCTCCTTATGCCAGAAAAGGCATTTTATCTTTACGTTAGTCGCGATTTATCGTGGCGTTTTGCACGATTTTGCGACGAAATTCTATATATTGCTGTATCATATAAAAGCCGATTTGTATCAGCATTATGCACACGCCGGGCGCAAGCAACCAGTTGTATTTTGCAAGGCTTATTCCGCCGTAGGTGTACGCATAGTTTATCATAACTCCCCACGTCACGCTTTCGACACTGCCCATTCCCAAGAAACTGAGCGTCGCTTCCACCATTATACAACTTGCAACGGACGGTATAAATTTTGCCGCCGCAACGTCGAGTACGTTGGGGAGCACGTGGCGAAAAAGTATGCGACAAGGACTGTATCCGAGCGTTTTGAGCGATCGCACGAAATCGGAGTTTTTCACGCTCAACGTCTTTGCTCTCACCGCTCTTGCCGTCGAACACCAGCAAAGTGCGGATATAGTGAGAATTATGCTCGCCGAGTTGCCGCTAGTATATGCCGCAATCACGATTGCCATGGGAAGCATTGGTATCAGCAGGAAAAAGTTGATTATCCCATTGACCGCTTCGCCTGCGACTTTGCCGACGTATCCGGCAATCACGCCGACGACAACTCCTATCACGACGCATGCAAGCGCACTCGTAACTCCGACTATAAGCGTCGGTCTCGTTGCGACGATGAGTTGTGACAAGATGTCATACCCAAGATTGTTCGTGCCGAGCAAATGCTCTCTCGTGCAAGGCAGGAATTTGTCAAAACTCTCGTCAACGGCATACGGCGCGATTTTATCTCCGAAGATT
>CALGEU010000124.1 GCA_937881285.1 uncultured Clostridia bacterium
ATTGCCTGCGTCATATCGTGCGGATAAGGTATGCTCACGGTAAAAACGCCCGTTTCATCAATAAACTCTTTCGTGTATCTCGACTCTCTCACGGGCACTACGAACACACGCTTGCCCCACATGACGCCTATCATACCCCAACTTGCCACCATAACGTTCTCACCCGAGCAAAGAAACGCTCCGGTGTTGAGTGCGGTGTCAAGGCATGACAAATCTTCAAATCTATTCATAATCGCTCCTGCATTTTGATTTTTTATGCTTATATTATATGCGTTTTCCGTCCTTTAAGTCAACGGCAAATATGCGAATTTTTGCTCCGCGATACACGCGAGTGATTTTATAAATTAGTTTTTTGTTTTTTATAAGCCACTATATATTGCCTTTCGCAAATTTGTTTTATTTTTCGGTTATGTTTTTTTCGATTGTGTGTTATCATTAAACTCCGTATTAAAAGGAGTGATTATATCGTGAGTTTTGCAAGATTTTCAAGCGACTTTCTGATGGAAACGTTTACGCTCGTGGACAATCTGTTCATCAACGAGCATCTGCCCTATTGCGACGAAAAGCAAATCAAGGTCTATCTTTACGGTCTATATCTTTGCTCAAACCCCGCAAAAGACAATTCCGTTGCCGAATTGTGCGCAAGGCTTGACATGACCGAAAACGAAATATTGTCCGCTTACGGCTATTTTGAAGATATGGGACTTGTGCAAATCGTGTCTAAACAGCCGCTGGAAGTGAAATATCTCAGCCTTAAACGCTCCATGCAGACTCCGAAAAAATACAAGAGCGAAAAGTGGAACGATTTCAACGTACACCTTCAACAACTCTTTCCCGAACGTATGCTCACCCCCAACGAATACAACGAGTATTATATGTTCATCGACGAGAGCAAAATCGAGCAGGACGCAATGCTTATGATTGTGCAATACTGCATAAATCTCAAAGGTATGAGCGTGAGATACCCCTACATACTCACCGTCGCGCGCAACTGGGTTGCCGACGGAGTGCGCACCGCAAGCGACGTCGAAGACAAACTCAACGAATACGACAAACAATCGGGCGAAATGCAGAAAGTGCTTGCCGCGCTTCAAAGAAAAGGCGGAGCGG
>CALGEU010000125.1 GCA_937881285.1 uncultured Clostridia bacterium
ATCGTGTCTGCGTGGCGCATGGTCGGTTTTCTGTGCGTGATGACGATGAATTGCGTGTAGTCGCTGAATTTTTTCAGGAACTCTGCAAACAAGTTGACGTTTGCATCGTCGAGAGCAGCTTCGATTTCGTCAAGCACACAGAACGGCATCGGTTTGAGTTTGAGAATTGCAAACAGAATGGAGATTGCCGTGAGAGCCTGCTCGCCACCGCTGAGAAGAGAAATGTTCTGCAATTTCTTTCCCGGGGGCTGTGCGTAGATGTCAATACCTGCTTCGAGCGGGTCGTCGGTGTCCTGCATATTGAGACGAAGTTCGCCCTTGCCACCGCCGAAGAGTTGTTGGAACACTTCCTTGAAGTTCTCGCTGATTTGCGTGAATGCGTCGGTGAATTTGATCTGCATTTCGCCCGTGAGTTCGTTTATTATCGTGACGATATCGTCGTATGCTTTTTGAATGTCGTCGCGATACGTCACTTGTTCTTGCAATCTCGCTTCAGTCTCCTGCAACGTTTGAAGTGCAAGCGGGTTGACGTCTCCGAGTCTGTTTATAGACTTTTTAAGGTCGGATATAACCGTGAGTGCGCCGTATGACTTGAACTCGGGGTCTTTGAATTCAAGGCAACTCGAATACGTCAAATCGTATTCTTCGAGAATATGCTGTTGCTGGTTGCGGATTTCGATGTCAACCTGTTCGAGCATACCTTCGGCGCGAACCTTGTCTTCGCCGAGTTTGCTCTTCTCTTCTGTGAGACGAGTCTTCTCTGCGTCGAGATTTTTGATGGTTTCGGTGAGCGTCTGTTTGCGTTCGGAAAACTCTGCTATTTGTTTTTCGAGAACGGCTATGCGCTCTTCGTCTTCCTTTGAAAATTGCGTCTTTTCCGGCGCGTTTTCGATGTTTGCAAGGTTTTGCTCTTCGCGTTTAAGGTCTGCGATGCAATCTATCTTGTCTTCTTCGAGCGATTGTTTTTCGCGGTTATAGCGGTTAAGTTCCTGATCGATAGAGTCGAGATTTGCCTTGTATCCGGCAAGTTTCACTCGCATTTCGGTGACTTGCGTCATCATCGTTTCGCGCTCGCTCTTTTGCTCCGAACTCGTATTCTTTGAACTTTCGAGAAGCGAAGTGTATTCTTCCTTCCTTTCATTGACGATTTTTTCGAGTTCGTCGATAGAACTCACTTTTTCGTCCAGTTCTTTTATACGCGCCTTGACGACTTCGTATTCCTTTGCTTTTTCCGCAATTTCCGCTTTTAGCGCTTCGGTCACTTCAAAAGCCTGTTTCGCCTTGTCTTCGTTGAGTCCGTTGTCTATGCGGAGTTCTCCGATTTCCTTGTTGAGACTTTCGATGCGCTCTTCGCAGTCTTTGAGTTCCTGCTCACGCTCTTCTTTTTGTTTGTTCAAAAGCGCGATATTGTTCTTGATTTTTTCAAGGCTGGACTGATACTGCTCGATTTTCTTTTCCTGTGCAAGCAAACCGTTTGTTTGAGACCTTCTCGAACCACCGGTGATTTCGCCGCCGCGCGAGAAAATTTCGCCGTCGAGAGTGACAATCTTCACCGCTTGATTGTATTTCTTGAAAATTCTTATTGCGTTGTCGATATTGTTGACAACAACCGTAGAGCCTAGCAACGTTTGCACGAAACCGTCAAATTTCTTGTCGTATTTGATAAGATCGCTTGCAAGCCCGTAGCAACCGGGTTCGGTCAGGATTCCGCGATGTTCGGGAGCAATCGGGCGCG
>CALGEU010000126.1 GCA_937881285.1 uncultured Clostridia bacterium
GAAAGAGATGGAAAGATTTGACGTCATCGTTATAGGCGCGGGGCACGCAGGTGTGGAAGCCGCGCTTGCGAGTGCGAGACTCGGCAAAAAAACTCTTATGCTGTGCACGGATTACGGCACGGTTTCCTATATGCCGTGCAATCCGGCAATAGGCGGAACGGCAAAGGGACATCTCGTGAAAGAAATCGACGCTCTCGGCGGGCAAATGGGGCTTTCTGCCGATAAAGCGCTTCTACAAATAAAGATGCTCAATTCGGCAAAAGGACCGGCAGTTTTTTCCTTGCGCGGGCAGGAAGACAAGAAAGTTTATCACGAAATAATGCTTGACATCGTGCGCTCGGAGAAAAATCTAACAGTGCTCGACAGCGAAGCAAGCAAGGTGTTGACAAAAGACGGCAAAGTGTCGGGTGTTGCCACTGTTGACGGGAAAGAGCTCGAGTGCAGTGCGGTTGTGCTTGCGACGGGCGTTTATCTCAACGGTGCGATAATCATCGGAGATTACGTGAAAAAAAGCGGACCGAGCGGATTTGCTCCTGCAAACAATCTTTCTCAAAGCCTTATCGAACTCGGTGTGCCCATGCGTAGATTCAAAACGGGAACACCTGCAAGGATTTATCGCGACAGCATAGATTTTTCAAAAATGGAGATACAGCGCGGAGACGACAGCGACAGATTTTCGTTTATGTCGCCGCACTCGACTTTTGAAGAAGAGCCGTGCTATCTCACTTACACGAACGCGAAAACGCACGAGATTATTCTCGACAATATAGACCGCTCACCCTTGTACAACGGAACGATTTTGTCCGTAGGGCCGAGATATTGCCCGTCCATAGAGACGAAAGTCATGCGTTTCAAGGATAAAGAGCGTCATCAGATTTTCATCGAACCCGAAGGAGCGAACAGTGAAGAAATGTACGTTCAGGGCATGTCCACGTCTCTTCCGCACGACGTGCAGGAGAAGATGTATCGCACGCTTCCGGGTCTTGAAAATTGCCGCTTTGCAAAATACGGCTATGCGATAGAATACGATTGTCTCGACCCGCTCGGCATGTATCCGTCGCTTGAAAACAAGCACGTAGAAGGTTTGTTCTCGGCAGGACAGATGAATGGGAGCAGCGGATACGAAGAAGCCGCCGCACAGGGGCTTATCGCAGGCATAAACGCCGCTCGTAAGGTTGACGGAAAAGAACCGCTCGTTCTTCGCCGCGACCAGGCATATATAGGCGTTCTCATCGACGATTTGGTGACGAAAGGCACAAACGAGCCTTATCGTATGATGACGGCAAGGGCGGAACATCGCATAATGCTCAGACAGGACAATGCGGATATGCGCCTTACGCCGATAGGCAGAGAAATAGGACTCGTATCCGACGCTCGCTTTGCGCGCATGCAAGAGAAAAAAGCGATGATAGAAAGCGTTATTGCTTTTTCGGGCAAAGTTATGCCGAGAGAAGCCGTTGAGCAGTTGTTTGCGGAACTGAATGAAGAAATGCCGCAAAAAACACCGACGTTTGCCGAGATATGCCGTCGCCCGGCAGTCGATGCAAGTCACATGAAACGTTTCATCGATTTTTCGTGTGACGATGAAGCACTTTCTGCCGCGGTCATAGAACTCAAATATGAAGGGTATCTCAAAAAAGAAGAATCGGCGGTGAAAGAACAGAAACGCCTTGAAAACAAAGTCATACCCAAAGACTTCGATTACAACGCAATCAAAGCGCTCCGCATAGAAGCAAGGCAAAAACTTTCCGAAATAAGACCGCTCAATCTCGGTCAGGCATCGCGCATATCGGGTGTTTCTCCTGCGGATATAGCCGTTCTCATCGTCGCAATGAAATGAAAATATGAAAATCGAATATCGGACAAAGAAAGAAGGCAACGCCCTTCTTTTTTTGTTTATCAAGAATGTTTGTTGCGATAGCATTTCATTCGGTTAGATTGCATAAAATATCACACAAATGAACGACAAAATTATGGACAAATAAAAATAGTGGGTTAGAGTATCGGTTTTGATTTTTCAGGCAATCTAATTAGATTTGCAAAATGCAAAAATGTCATATTTGCAATGCCATTTTTGTGATTTTTGCAATAAAAATCAACAAATATTGCAAAAATTGTTTTTTGCGATTTGCACTTTTGTAAGGAATTTTGAAAAATTTTCAAAAAAATTCAAAAAAATTTACAAAAACCCCTTGACGAATAAAATTTTCGGTGTTAATATGTAAACGTAATCAAGAGACAAACGGATTACAAATCAAACAGCTCATAATTTTCCCCCTTATCATAGCGAGCGACTTTGGGTGTATCACCTAAGGTCGTTTGCATTTTTATGGCACAAAACAGCGAACAACTGCGGCAAAGCCCGTCCGCTCCAAAATCACGTACCGTCAGTACATTGGGTTTTGATCTCTTGACGCGTTTCCTTGTCACTCATCACACTGATACCATAAAAATATTTCTCATAAAATCAACAGCGAACAACTGCGGCAAAGCGATTTATTGACTTTTCTAAAAATATAAAGGTTTTAGTCGTATACACCTAAAATAAAAATGCCCCATCTTTCCGGTCCGCGCCGGTATTTCTTCCACCACTCGTATATGGTGCTTTTCTCTACATAATTATTCGTCGCTCGCGGGGAAGACAGGCGGCACTCGCATAGAGAAGTGCCGTTCACTCATTATGCCACTCGTTCGCAAGTACAAAGAACAACACGCACTTGCTCACTTGTACTTCACACACAAGGGCTCCTGCACGTCAAAAACAAGCGAACTTGTGCGTGAGTAAGAAAGATGAAAGCGCAGTTTTTGGCGCGTGGGAAAAAGGAACACAAAGACCGAAAGGCAAACGATTGCAACGGGTTGTAATCGTTGCAAAATGGGCTTGTGTGTGACGTAAGCTCGGCACTTGTTTGCTCGCCGCCGTTGCGGCTCGTGTTCCGTCTTTTAAGTTACATATTCCGTGAATAAGTCGGCAACGAACTAGTGTGCAACAAAACACTGCCGACTTAACCGACAGTGTTTAGATTAACAAATAAGTTTTATAAGCTAGTTACAAATATAGATTATGAATTGCCAAGGAATATGTTCTTGATTTCATCGAAGATTGCTTGCGGTGATGATGAAAAACATTCGTAGGTAATACGAATCACTGGTTCGGTGCCGCTTTTGCGGA
>CALGEU010000127.1 GCA_937881285.1 uncultured Clostridia bacterium
GAAAAAGAAAGAGAAGAGTATATCAAGAGAAACGGAGATTACGGCGAAATTATCTGCCGTTGCGAAGAAGTCAGCAAGGGAGAGATTATAGACGCGCTCGAAAGTCCGCTCAAAGTCGCGACGATTGACGGCATAAAACGCAGAGTGCGCCCCGGTATGGGCAGATGTCAGGGCGGTTTCTGCTCTCCGCTCGTTGCGAAAATCATCGCAGAGCATGAAGGAATCGCAATAGAAGACGTGCTCAAAGGCGACGAAGGAAGCGTGGTCGTATACGGCAACACGAAAGGCGCGAAGGGGGCGGAAAAATGAGAAATTACGACGTTATAGTTATCGGCGGCGGCCCTGCGGGACTTTCGGCGGCTCAAAGCGCGTGCGAGAAGGGCGGCAAAGTCGCTATCATCGAAAGAGAAGCAAGACTCGGCGGAATACTTAAACAATGCGTGCACGACGGATTCGGGCTTATCCGTTTCGGCGAAAAACTCGCAGGTCCGGAATATAGCGAAAGATATATAGATTTCGTAAAAGCGCTTGACATCGACGCGTTCACGCTCACTTTCGTCACGAAAATCGAAAAGAAAGACGGCGGATTTATCATCAGCGCGGTGTCCAAAGACGGCATAGAAAAATTCTTCACGAAAGCAATCGTTCTCGCGACGGGATGCAGAGAACGCACGGCGAAACAAGTTCTCATTCAAGGCACTCGTCCGAGCGGTGTTTTCACTGCGGGTACGGCGCAGAACTTCGTTAATCTGCAAGGCAAGTTGCCGACGAAAAAATGCGTTATTCTCGGAAGCGGCGACATAGGTCTTATTATGGCTCGTCGTCTTACGCTCGAAGGCGCAACCGTCGAAGGCGTGTACGAAGTGAAACCCACTCCGAGCGGACTTACGAGAAACATTCACCAGTGCTTGCACGATTTTGGCATTCCGCTTCACCTGTCGCATACGGTCACGAGAGTGTTCGGAAAGGACAGACTCGAAGGCGTCGAAGTGGCAAAAGTCGATGAAAAAATGAACCCGATAAAAGGCACGGAAAGACGCATAGATTGCGACGCACTCATTCTTTCCGTCGGACTTATTCCCGAAAACGAACTTGCGGAAAGTCTCGGCGTGAAGATAAATCCTTTCACAAAAGGCGCGGATTGCGACCAGACTTATATGTCGTCTCTCGACGGCGTGTTTTCCGCAGGAAACGCACTTAATGTATTCGATTTGGTGGATTATGTGTCGGAATGTGCAAAAGACGCAGGCGCAAACGCAGTCGATTTCAAACCGTCGGGCAAGAGCGTGCGCATAGAAAAAGGCAAAGGACTATTAAGTTTCGTGCCGCACAGAATCGACGTAAGCAAGCCTTGTGACAAGGTCGTGTTGTTCTTCCGCGCGGCAAAGGATATGGATAAAGCGACGCTTTATATCAGCGTTGACGGCAACGAAGTTTTCAAGAAAAATTTCGCATTCTTGCGTCCGCCCGAAATGCAGAGACTGGAGATAGATTTCTCGGCGTTCGGCATCAAAGAAAATTCAAAAATCGAGATAAAGGTGGAAGAAAGATGACAGAACTCGTGTGTATAGTGTGTCCGCGCGGATGCAGAATCAGTATAGACAACGGAGTCGTTTCGGGCAACGGTTGCAAAAGGGGAGAAGCGTTTGCTCTTTCCGAAACGACATGCCCCATGCGCACCGTATGTTCCACCGTCGCAACGACTTTTGAAGACTATCCCGTGCTTCCCGTCAGAACGGACGGAGAGATACCGAAGGACAGAATTCAGGACCTTATGAAAGAGATAAACGCAGTCGTCGTAGACAAGAAAGTCAAACGCGGCGACGTCGTCATAGAAAAGGTCGTCGGAACGGACGTGAACGTGATTGCGAGTGCGTCTATATATTGAACGACAGACAGGAAAAAATTCTCGCTTGGCGGTAAGGGGCTCGGCGAGAGAAAATAATAGGAGAAAATTATGAGAGAACCACTTGTGTTGACGATAGATTTCGGCACGCAAAGCGTCAGAGCCATGCTTTTCGACAAGCACGGCAAGGATTACGGCAAAGAAAAAGTGCATTTCAAACAGCCGTACTTCTCAAAGGAAATAGGTTGGGCGGAGCAGACTCCCGAGTTTTACTGGGACAGACTTAAAGAAGCGACGCTCGGTCTCAAAGCGCAATGCGAAGACCTTTGGGACGATATAAAAGCGGTCGTCGTCACGACGATAAGAGATACTGCCGTCATAGTCGACAAAGACGGCAAACCGCTTCGCGATATCATACTTTGGCTTGACCAAAGAGAAGTCAAGGACGCTGACAAAACGCGATTCGGCGCAGGCTTCAAATCTCTTCTTCGACTCATAAACATGTACGACATGGCGGCGGCGCAATGCAAATCGTCCGCATGCAACTGGGTGCACGAGTACGAGCCCGAAGTGTGGAACAAGATGTACAAATACCTGATGTTCTCTGGGTATATCACGTTCAGACTGACGGGAGTCATGAAAGACTCCGTCGCGAATCAGATAGGACATATACCTTTCGATTACAAACAGAAAACTTGGCAGGGCGCACACGCAATTACCGCTCCGATATTCGATTTGAAAGCGGAGAATATGTGTGAACTTGTAGAACCGGGCACGGTTATAGGATATATCACCGAAGAAGCAAGCAGAGAACTCGGCATAAAGGCAGGGCTTCCGCTCATTGCGTCCGGCTCGGACAAAGGTTGCGAAACTTTGGGTTCGGGCTGCGTTGACTCAACGGGTGCGTCGCTTTCTCTAGGCACGACGGCAACCGTGCAGATGACCACCGACAAATACGTCGAAACCGAACCGTTCGTTCCGTCTTATCCCGCAGTGCTTCCCGGAAAATACAATCCCGAAGTGGAAATTTATCGCGGATACTGGATGCTGTCCTGGTTCAAGAACGAGTTTGCGCACAAGGAAGTCAAGGAAGCAAAAGAACTCGGTATAGCGGCGGAAGAACTTCTCAACAGACACATTCAGGACATTCCGCCGGGATGCGACGGACTTATCCTTCAACCGTACTGGACGCCCGGTATCAAACACCCGACGGCAAGGGGCGCGATTTTGGGATTTTCAGACTGTCACACCCGTGCGCACTTATATCGCGCGATAATAGAAGGCATCGCATACGGCTTGTACGACGGACTTTTGTCTATACAGCGTAAGACGAAAATCAAAGTCGAGTTTCTTGCGGTTTCGGGCGGCGGTAGCGAAAGCGACGAGATCTGCCAAATCACCGCAAACATTATGGGCATACCCGTAAGGCGCGCGCAAACGTACGAGACGTCTTCGCTCGG
>CALGEU010000128.1 GCA_937881285.1 uncultured Clostridia bacterium
GCGAATTTGTCCATTCTCATAGACGTCGTAGGACCTGCCGAAATCACTTTTCCGTCCTTTCTGCACGGACCGACGTAATACACGATTTGCCCTTTCAAATCAACGGGGAGCGGCTCTCCATTTGCTATTGCGTCGCAAAGCCTTTTATGCGCCGCGTCGCGTGCGGTGAGAATTGTTCCGCTGATATAAACTCTGTCGCCTGCTTCGAGTTTTGCCGCGTCTTCTTTCGACACGGGAGTTTTTAGATACACCGTTTTCATCAGAGCACCGCCTTTGCGATTCTGTTCGCATTGCACTGTATATTCACTGCGACAGGCAACGCCGCAATATGCGTCGGACATTTGCCTATATGCACGGCAAGCGCGGTGCTTTCTCCGCCGAAGCCTTGCGCGCCTATGCCAAGCGCGTTGATACGTTCAAGCAATTCGCACTCCATATTCGCAAGGGTTTCGTCCTTGCTATGCTCCCCGACGTCTCTCAATAACTGCTCTTTTGCAAGTTCCATTGCCTTTTCGGCAGTGCCGCCTATACCCACTCCCACCACTATGGGCGGACAAGGGTTTGCGCCTGCTTCTTTAACCGCACGTACGACTGCGTTCTTCACACCTTCTATGCCGTCCGACGGTTTGAGCATGAAAAGCCTTGACATGTTTTCGCTTCCAAATCCCTTCGGCAAAAAAGTTATTTCAAGCAAATCGCCGAGCACGAGTGAAATATGCACGATTGCAGGCGTGTTGTCTTTCGTGTTTACTCTCGTTATCGGGTCAAGCACGCTTGCGCGATAGCCGTGTTCTTTGTAGCCTTTGCGCACGCCGTCGTCGATAGCGTCCGTCAAAAGCCCGCCTTCTATATGCACGTCCTGTCCGAGTCTTACGAAAAACACGGACATACCCGTATCCTGACAGACGGGCAAGTCCTGCTCGCGTGCCGTTTTTGCGTTTTCAATCAGCGTTTCGAGAGCAAAACGCGCGTTGGGATTTTTCTCGTTTTCAAGCGCGCGTTGCAAAGCCTTTTCGCAGGACGGCGCGATTTGAGAACACGCGCACGTAAGGTCTGCAACGGTCTGAACGATTTGTGCGTAGTTTACAGTTTTCATATTTTCATTCTACCTTAACTTTTTTGCGCGCGCAACCTTTTCATCAAAACTCGCTTTTTTCTTGCGCGATAAGGCGAATTGTTGTACACTGTCCGTATAAGAAATCACAAAAGGTCGGTTTTTATGGATTACAAAAAAGCGTCGCTCGAAAAACACTTCGAGTGGAAAGGAAAACTCGAAGTCGTATCCCGCGCAAAAGTGGAAAACAAACAGGACTTGTCTCTTGCATACACCCCGGGCGTTGCCGCTCCCTGCCTTGCGATACAGGCCGACGAAAGTTTGTCTTACGAACTCACTCGCAAGTGGAACACCGTGGCAGTCGTCACCGACGGTTCTGCGGTTTTGGGACTGGGCAACATAGGTCACAAAGCAGGTATGCCCGTCATGGAAGGCAAGTGCGTTCTTTTCCGCGAATTTGCAGGCATAGACGCAATCCCTATCTGCATAAAGTCGCAAAACGTGGACGACATAGTATCCACCGTCTACAATATCAGCGACAGTTTCGGCGGCATAAATCTAGAAGATATATCCGCTCCGAGATGCTTTGAAGTGGAACGCCAGCTCAGACAAATATGCGACGTTCCCGTCTTTCACGACGACCAGCACGGCACGGCGATAGTTCTTGCCGCCGCGCTCAAAAACGCACTTAAGGTTGTCAAAAAGGATATATCAACCGCGCGTTTGGTGATAAACGGTGCAGGAAGTGCCGGCATTGCAATAACCGAATTTTTGCTTTCTTCTGGCGCAAAAGACGTCGTTGTGTGCGACAGACTCGGCATCTTGCAAGACGATGAAAACTTCAATCAGGCGCAACGCTCTCTTGCCCTTCGCACAAATCCGCGCGGCATAAAAGGCACTCTCAAAGACGCAATAAACGGAGCGGACGCATTCATCGGCGTGAGCGCAAAAAACGTGCTTTCTCAAGATATGGTTCGCTCTATGAGCAATGACGCAATCGTCTTTGCTATGGCAAACCCCGACCCCGAAATTCTTCCTGATCTCGCACTAGAAGCAGGCGCGCGCATCGTCGCAACCGGCAGAAGCGACTTTCAGAATCAAATCAACAACGTGCTTGCATTCCCCGGCATTTTCCGCGGCGCGCTCGATTCAAGAGCAAGCGACGTCAACGACAGTATGAAAATCGCGGCGTCCGACGCACTTGCAACTCTCGTCGAAAATCCTGACGAAACGCACATCATTCCCGAGCCGTTCGACAAAAGAGTCGTTCCTGCCGTTGCCGCCGCAGTAAAGCAAGCGGCAATAGACAGCGGCGTTGCGAGAATCTGAAAACCGCATATATTTGCAACACTTGCAAAATGCTTGTCTCAAAACGGCGAGCATTTTTCTTTTGCGTTTTAACCGTTTCTTTTGGATTGTTTTCCTTACGTTCTAACATCTGCAATATTGTCATAAATTTTTCGTGTGAAAAAAGCATTCAAAACGACGGCTCTATATATAGGCACGGCAATCGGCGCAGGTTTTTCTTCGGGACGTGAAATCGCTTTGTTCTTCGGCGACGCGTCTCCTTTCAACGTGGCAATATCGTCTGTTTTTATGTCACTTCTCTGCGCACTTTTTCTCATAGCTGGAAAACAAAAAATGATGCCGCAAGGCAAAATCGTAAAACTCGGCATTTTTCTTGCGGCAAGCATATCGCTTTGCTCAATGCTCGCGGGCGGTGATTTTATCATGTATTCCATGACGGGCATACCGCTTGCATTCGGTCTTGCAATGACGCTGCTTGGCGGAATTATCGTCGTTTTGGGGATAGAAAAAATACGTCTTCTCAACGCCGTTCTCGTTCCGCTTATAGTGCTTTCGATAACTCTCGTTTTCGTCAAACTTCCAACGCCTGCACACTCTCTTCCTTTCATGCTTTCGAAGCCTATTTTGTACAGCGGACTCGACGTTTTGCTTGGCGGTGTAATCGTATCCAAAGAAGGCGAAAATCTCACCTACAAAGAAATATTTTTGTCCTGCATTATGATTTGCGCATTTATGTTCGGAATGCTGTTTATGCTCCAAACGGTAGTTTTATCCGACCAAAACGCAAGTTTAATGCCAGTTTTGGCAGTTTCTGACAGATTGCATATGAAGTGGGCGTGCGGCGTTTTGATTGCGGCGGCTATATTCACGACGCTTGTATCTTCTCTCAAAATCGTAAGTGACAGCGTGCGTGATTTCGCGTCGAATTTCAAGCGTATTTCCGCCCTTTCAAGCGACGAAAACAAGGCAATGGTCGTCTTCGGTTGTCTGGTTGCGACATACCCGTTGAGTTTCTTCGGCTTCGACAATATCGTTGACAATCTCTATCCGTTCAACAGCGTATGCGGCGTGATATTGACCTGTCTGATTCTTTTAAAATACCTTGTCAGAATTGTATCTTTCATCGTAAAAAAGACAAAAGAAAAGCACGCCCTAAAGCGTGCAAAATCAACTTTGCAATCATCTCACAATTCATACACTTCTCACCAATAAAATCCACACGGGCGCACTCGCAAGAAATTATGTCATTGTGAGCGAAAGCGTAACAATCTCGTGGAAACGAACCGAAAAGCCAATTGCGCCCGATAAGTTTTGTTTTGTGCACGGCTCTACAAATGGTGAGCATTTGAACCCCTAAATAGAACGCCCCATCTTTCCGGTCCGTGCCGGTATTTCTTCCACCACTCGTATAGAGTGCTTTCTCTACAAAACCGTCCGTCGCTCGCGGGGACGACAGGCGGCACTCGCATAGATAGTTATCGTGCACTCATTATGCCACTCGCTCGCAAGTGCAAAGAACAACACGCACTTGCTCACTTGTACAAACCGTCTTGCTCGGCGCTCAAAGGCTCGC
>CALGEU010000129.1 GCA_937881285.1 uncultured Clostridia bacterium
ACGAGAAATAATTTGGTTGAATTCGCAAGATTTCTATTCAGCATGCTTGTCATCGGTTATCACGTTCAAGCAAGTTTTTCGGCTTCTAAAACGGACTTTTTTGAATGGGGTGCTTTGGCCGTTGAATTTTTCTTTATAGTTTCCGGATTCTTCTTTGCAAAATCAATTGAAAAATACGCATTGCAAGACGGGAATTTCCTTAAGAATTACGGCAAATTTATGATAGGGAAAATCAAAGGAATCTTCCCCACTCATACCATCGCAATCGTTGCCGTCTTAATAATCATTGCATGCTGCGACACTCAATCGTTTTCTCAAAAATTTATTCAAGGCCTTCCAAGCATTTTTCTCGTTCAAATGGTAGTGACGTGGAACTCATCGTTTGACACTGCTCTGATCGTACCTGAATGGTACATTTCATCGATGTTGCTATGCCTTGCAATCATGTTCCCTATTGCCTTTTCTCTTCGAAAAAAAGTCAAAAGTATATTCGTTCCTACTATTCTTGTCTCCATAGTGCTTTTGATTTTAATAATAGTCGGTTTTTCGACAAACTGGACTCTTCCGCAAAATTTTATTTTTAACGTCCGCGCATGGGGCGAAATGTGTATCGGCATGTTTGCATACTATCTTTCCGTGCTTATTTCCAAGAAAGAATTAAACAAGTCCGCGACGGTTGTTCTAAAAATCGTTGAAATAACTTTATATACCATTCCTATTCTTATCGGATTTATTCCGCTTGATCCCAATCTTTCGTTTGTCGGAATGATAATAACCGTTATTTGCACTTTTGGTGCAGTATCAATAACTTTTGCAGGAAAGGGCGTTACTATAACGAATCAAAAAGTCAATTCCGTATTTGGATTTTTAGGCGGAATTTCGCTTGCTACATACTTGTTCCACCCTGCGATCATACAATTGCTTGATTATGTTTACGTTACCGCTCCGGAGTACGCAAAATATCTCATTACTTTCAGCGCGACCATACTGCTTGCCGTAATCTATAAACTTATCGCACATTTAACAGTAAAATGTATTAGACATAAAAAGCAAAATACTAGCCGACAGTTCATCTCACAGAAAAAACCTGATTCAACAGGAAAAGTCGAAAATGTCGATATAAAAAATAATGACACAACGATATGAAAACAAAATAAAAGCAATTCTTTTAATAATATAAAACTTTCTTTTTTGAAGAATATTATTTCTTCAAGAATGAGAAAAGACCTTTCTTTTCGTACGGTTTTACGATGACTTCGCCA
>CALGEU010000130.1 GCA_937881285.1 uncultured Clostridia bacterium
GCTTTTCGAGAACGAAAACGCTCGGCTACGGCGGAGATTGTTGCGATTTTCACTTTTTCAAGAAATAAAACCATACGTCAAAAGATATTTTCTTTTGAAAAAGGCGTGCAATAGCGGAATAGCCGTTGATTTTTGCAGAAAATTGATATAATATAGATATGCTCAAAAGGAGAAATAATCATGCATTACGTATATAAAACGCAAGGAACTTGCTCGAGACAGATAGAATTTGACATTGACGGCAACGTCATCACCAACGTGAAGTTTTTCGGCGGCTGCCCCGGAAATTTGACGGCAATCCCCATTCTCGTAGACGGAATGACCGTTGATGAGATAGAGAACAAACTCAAAGACGTGAAGTGTGGATACAAAAACACATCATGTGCAGGACAACTTGCAATCGCAGTGCGCAAAGCGTACGACGAAGAAGAAAGATAAGTTCGAATATCGACAGAATTGAAAACAAAAAGCGAACCGAATCGGTTCGCTTTTTGTTTATGCATGCGACATGATTTCTGCCTTGCTTCTCTCATATTCTTCTTGAGTTATCGCGCCAGTATCAAGCAAATTTTTGATTTTTATCAGTTTGTCACACATCATGTCAAACGCTTCGTTTTTTGCTTTTTCTTCGGCGATTTGTCGCTCTTGTTCGGATTTTTGGTCTTTTGTTTTTATCGAAGAGAATATAAGCTTTGCCGTTTGCTCGACGTTGTTTGCTTTTTCTGTTGTATTTTTACTTTTTTCGTTTGACTTTTTGCCGAGTTTTCCGAAGATGTTGATTTTGCTTCCTATTCCGTTCGTGATGATTTCTTTCAGCGATTCAACGGTATTGATTCCAAACGCATTGTCAATCACGCCGATGGCTTTTCCGACTTTTTCGGTGTTTCTTTCATAAGCGGATTTGCCGGTAAGTTGTTTGTTGATTGTAGAAACAAATTCTTTTGCTTGCTTTTTGTCTTGGATAATGATTGAAAAAACTTCATTCAGCAAGTATAATTCGATTGTTTCATTATAGAATTTTACTTGCGGTTGACCTTCAAAAATTTTAATTTCGGAAAGTGAGATTTTTCGTTCTTCATAGTTTGTTTCTTCGTCATAATTTGAATTGTACGGCACAAAAACTATGTATTTGTTTGTGACTAGCAGTCTATACAAACATGTGCTGTTGTCCGCTATGTATGCATCGCATCTGAATAGCAGGACTTCGTCTTGATCGAAAGTGTAAGTGTTCATATCGGTGTACCTCCGTAAAACCCGTGTAAATTTCGCGAATGATAAAAAAGTGCGTCTCATCGAGACGCACGAAAAACGATGTTCTCGATGTTGCTACACATTTTTCCCGAAATCAAGGAAAAGAACATACGTTTTTGCCTATTATGTCCTTAATCTCGAGTATTCAAATGTGTAGCATGTTAAGTTTATCATATTTGTATTATCTCTTCAACATCAAAAAGCAAATTATTTGAAAATCTGCAAAAAAATCTCGCTATTGAAATTGAGTTTTGCTTATGGTATAATTTATTAGAATGTAAAAGGCGATTTGAGCGGTTTTTGCGGATAGGCTTGCAAGGCGGTTTTGCGAGCGGACGACGATTGCGACACAATCGATTGCATTCAAAGGAGTTGATTGTTATGATGGACGTCGTCGGTGCGCTCATCTTCAAAGACGGAAAGTTGCTCGTATGTCAAAGACCGAAGAACAAGGCTCGCGCGCTTTTGTGGGAGTTTGTGGGCGGAAAGGTCGAAGACGGAGAGACGAGAGAACAGGCTCTTAAAAGAGAGTGCAAGGAAGAGTTGGACGCAGACGTCGAAGTGGGCGAGTTGTTCACGCAAGTGACGCACAAATACACGGACGTTGAAATCTCGCTTTGGATATACCGTGCGACGCTGAAAGCGGGCTCGGCGGTGAAGAGACTCGAACACAACGATTTGAGATGGATTGACGTTGAAGATATAGACGATTACGAATTTTGTCCCGCAGACGTTGAAATCGTCGAGAAAATCAAACGCCACAAAGACGAATTGACAAAAGAAAGTTAAAATACACTAAAAGAAGAATACAATAAAGTAAAAATCAAAATCTTATCCGCAACGCAGGTTGCAAAAGGGGGTAACATGTTACAGTTGAAAATAAACGGCGAAGTCGTCGAAGTGAAGGAAGGAACGCGAGTTATAGATTTGCTCGCAGACGACGAAAAATGCAATTATATGGTGTGCAAAATAGGCACGCAGGTGAAAGAACTCAATCGCAAATTGTCAGAAAAAGACAACGGAAAGACGATAGAGTTTCTCGGTCTTGAAAATATCGAAGCGGGCAAGGCGTACGAAGCGAGTCTTCGCTACGTTTTCGCAATGGCTTTTCACAATCTCTATCCTGACGTGAAAATACGCTTTTCATACAACGCGTCGCGTTCGGTGTTCTGTCAGGTTCTCACGCAGGGCTTCAATATGTCGCGCGAAACCGAGCAGATAAAAGACGAAGTGGACAGAATCATCAAGGCAAATATGCCTATCGAACGCATAACCGTGACGACGGAAGAAGCACGCGAGATTTATGCAAATATGGGGCTTCACGACAAACTCGAAATGCTCAAATATCGTCCCGAAAGTCTCGTGCATATCTACAAATGCGGCGACTATTACGACTATATGCACTCGTATATGGTGCCGACGACGGGTTGCATTTTCAGTTATTGCATACGCCCGTACAGCCCGGGCATCATCATTCAGTATCCCAGATACGAACTCGGCGCACAAATTCCCGAATTCGTGGAAGAAAGTATGTACGGCAGGACTTTGCAACGCGCCTATCTTTGGGCCAAAAAGACCAAGACGCAGACTGTTGCCGAAATCAACAAGAGAGTGGAAGACGGCAAAGAACTCGATTTCGTGCAGATGTGCGAAGCAAAACACAATCGTATGCTTGCCGAACTCGGAGAAGAGATTGCACGCGATATAGAGAATATCAGACTTATCTGCATCGCAGGCCCGTCTTCGAGCGGAAAGACGACGTTCTGCAATCGCGTACGCATAGAACTTTTGTCACGCGGCATAAATCCCGTGATGATTTCTATGGACGACTATTATCTCGAACGCGCCAAAATTTGCGAAATTCAGGGCAAATCGGCGGACGAAGTCGACCTTGAACATATAAATTGCCTTGATATAGAGCAGTTCAACAAAGACCTTTTCGACCTTATCAACGGCGAAGAAGTCACGCTGCCGAAATTCAACTTCATGATAGGCAAAAGAGAAGTTGGCAGAACGATAAAAGTGGACGAGAACAGCCCCATCATCATCGAAGGCATACACGCGCTCAACGAGAAACTCACGGCGTCCATTCCGAAACACCAAAAATACAAAATCTACATCGCGCCGCAGTTGCCCGTCAACATCGACGACCACTCTCCGCTCAACACGACGGACCTTAGACTTATCCGCCGTATCGTGCGCGATATGAAATTCCGCAACTATCCTGCGGCAAACACGATTGATATGTGGCAATCCGTGCGTAGCGGTGAATTTAAGTGGATATATCCGAATCAGGAAGGCGCAAACTTCGTGTTCAACTCTGCGCTTCCGTACGAGTTGTGCGTGTTGAGAAATCAGGCGTTGCCTGCGCTTATGGAAATCAAATACACCGATCCGCAATTCCTTGTGGCAAACAGACTTATCAAGTATCTCAAATACTTCAAGCCCATCGAAGACGAGAGCATAATACCTTGCAACTCGCTCATTCACGAGTTTATCGGCGGAAGTTGTTTCGACGTCTGATAGGCGTTTTGAAAGATAGGCGAATATTAAAATCCGCACGCAGTGGCTTTGTTTGCGTGCGGCCGATTTGCGGACAAATGGAAATATTGCGGGTTTTATCTGTGCGTTTAGCATCGATAAAACCCGTGTAACGTAAATTATATGAAAAATTTTGTTTTGAAAGGCAACGTCTTGTATTCAAAATCCAAAGACGAAATAACGTCCTTTGAAAACGCTTACGTCGTGTGTAGCGACAGCGTTTGCAAGGGCGTTTTCGACGTTTTACCGAGTGAGTTCGAACACTTTGAAATCGTTGATTTCGGTGATAAACTCATAATACCCGGACTTTGCGATTTGCATATCCATGCGTCGCAATATGCTTTCCGTGGACTTGGCATGGACCTTGAACTTATGGACTGGCTCGCCGTCAACGCGTTTCCCGAAGAAAGCAAATTTTCTGATGCGGAATACGCAAACAA
>CALGEU010000131.1 GCA_937881285.1 uncultured Clostridia bacterium
TTCCGGACCGCGCCGGTATTTCTTCCACCACTCGTATAAAGTGCTTTCTCTACAAAATTATTCGTCGCTCGTGGGGAAGACAGGCGGCACTCGCATAGATAAGTATCGTTCACTCATTATGCCACCACGCTTTGTGCGCCAGGCAGTAGCCAACAAGGCGCAGTCGCTCGTACTATCCGTCTTGCTCGGCGCTTATCTCGGCGTTCGCCTTACGAACGCTCACTTCGAATATGCACAGTTCGTTTATAAGTACGCTTTGAATTAGTTTTCGTTTCGGGTGTGGATGTCCCACCCCGATCTAAATCACCAAGCCGACAATCTTGCGAAATTGGGGCAGGAGTTTTTGTCCGTGTTTGAACTGATAGCAAAGATTTTCGGCGCGGTTAGTGGCGGCAAAACCTAGTTTGGCTCTCCGCGATGGGCAAGTGATTGCCAGTTGCGGTTGCCAAAACAACGGTTTTGCAACGTGATACACCCGACTGCGTGGCACGCGCGATATTTATATATCTTAATTTATTTGAAAACAAAATTTTAACCATATATACAAGATTTTGCGGTATTTGAAAGAAAAATCGCACAAGATTAAAAAATATTCATAATTTCGCAAAAATTTGCTTGACTTTGGTTTTCAAAAATTATATAGTAAACGAGCGTGTCGAAAGGGATACGTGTTTTCCGTCGCTTTGCGGCGGGTAAAAAATATAAGACACACACGGACAAGTGTTAATATTAGGAGGCTAATAATGGCTGGACAAAAGATCAGAATTAAACTTAAGGCGTATGACCACAACCTTATCGACCTTTCTGCAGAAAAGATTGTTGAAACAGTCAAGAAGACGGGTACGAAGGTTTCCGGTCCTATCCCCCTTCCTACGGAAAAGGAAATCATCACCATTTTGCGCGCAACTCACAAATACAAAGATAGCCGCGAACAATTTGAACTCAGAACACACAAGCGCTTGATCGATATCTACAACCCCACGAGCAAGACCGTCGATTCTTTGATGAAACTCGACTTGCCCGCAGGCGTTGACATTTCGATCAAACTCTAAGGTAAATAAAAGGAGGATGAACTTTACATGGATAAAGCAATCATCGGTAAGAAAATCGGCATGAGCCAAATCTTTACTGCAGAAGGCAAAGTGATCCCCGTCACGGTAGTTGAAGCGGGTCCCTGCCCGGTCGTGCAGATAAAGACGAAAGAGAACGATGGCTACGAAGCAATTCAAGTCGGCTTCGGCGCTATCAAAGAAACAAGAGTCAACAAACCCGTTGCCGGACACTTCAAGAAAGCGGGCGTGACTGTCAAAAAGTACCTTCGTGAATTCCGTTTCGCAAACTGCGCAAGCTACGAGCTTGGACAGGAACTGACCTGCGACATGTTCAAAGAAGGCGACAAGGTTGACGTCACCGGCACTTCCAAAGGTCACGGATTTTCGGGTGTTATCCAAAGATGGAACTCTCAAAGAATCGGTAGCATGACACACGGTACCGGTCCTATCCACAGAAGCGTTGGTTCAATGGGCGCTTGCTCCTCTCCGTCGAGAGTGTTCAAGAACAAGCACATGGCAGGTCAATGGGGTCATGAAAAAGTGACTGTCCAAAACCTTACCGTCGCACGCGTGGACGCAGCGAGAAACCTTCTTCTCATCAAAGGCGCAGTTCCCGGTCCGAAGGGCGGAATCGTCGTGGTGAAGGAATCCATCAAGGGCTAAGCGGAGGTAGAATATGAAACTGAATGTTTTGAATATGGCAGGCAAGAAAGCCGGCACAGTTGAAGTCAGCGATTCCATCTTTGCACGCGAGTACAACGAAGCACTTATCCACCAAGTCGTGGTTGCTCAACTCGCAAACAAGCGCCAAGGCACCATGAGTGCATTGACCAGAACCGAAGTTCGCGGCGGTGGCTGCAAGCCTTATCGTCAAAAAGGAACAGGTCGCGCTCGTCAAGGCTCCATCGTTGCTCCCCAATACGTTGGCGGCGGCGTGGTGTTCGCAAAGAAGCCGAGAGATTTCTCCCAAAAGATCAACAAGAATATGAAGACTGCGGCGTTCTATTCCGCACTCTCTGAAAAACTTCGTCAAAGCGAAGTCGTGGTTCTCGACAAGTTCGCACTTGCAGAAGTGAAGACTAAACTCGTTGCAAACGCAGTGAAGGCTCTCTCTCTCAACGGCAAGACCTTGTTCGTTCTCGACGAGTACGACCAAGACGCTCTCAAAGCAAGCAAGAACATTCCGACCGTTGACGTCTGCGAAGCAAGAACGCTCAGCGTTTACGACGTGGTCGCAACCAAGAACATCGTCATCACGGTTGACGCATTGAAAAAACTCGAGGAGGCAGCACAATGACAGCATACGACATCATTATCGAGCCTATCCTTTCAGAAAAAAGTTATGACGGCATCGCTGCAAAGAGATATACGTTCAAAGTTGTGAAATCCGCAACCAAGACCCAGATCAAAGCGGCAGTTGAACAAATCTTCGGCGTCAAAGTCGAAAAGGTCAACACGTCCAACTACGACGGCAAAGTCAAGAGAATGGGCAGAAACGAAGGCAGACGCTCTGCATTCAAGAAAGCCATCGTCACTTTGACCGGCGACAGCAAAGCAATCGAATTCTTCGAGAGCCTGGCATAAGGAGAGTAAGCAATATGGCTATTAAGAAATATAAACCAACGTCTCCTGCACGTCGTTTCATGACGGTCTCCGCTTATGAAGAAATCACCAGCACCACTCCCGAGCGTTCACTTCTCGTGTCACTCAACAAGAGCGGCGGCAGAAACTCCATGGGCAGAATCACCGTTCGTCACATCGGCGGCGGCAACAGAAACAAATATCGTATCATCGACTACAAGCGCAACAAAGACGGTATCCCCGCAAAAGTCGCGACTATCGAATACGACCCCAACCGTTCCGCAAACATCGCGCTTCTGCACTATGCAGACGGCGAAAAAGCATACATTCTCGCTCCTTTGGGACTTAGCGTAGGCGACGTTCTCGAAAGCGGTGAAAACGCGGATATCAAAGTCGGCAACGCACTTCCGCTTTCCGCAATTCCCGTCGGTACGATGATTCACAACATCGAGTTGCAACCCGGCAACGGCGGTATCATCGCAAGAGCGGCAGGCAATGCGGCACAACTTATGGCTAAAGAAGGCAAATACGCAATCGTGCGTATGCCGAGCGGCGAAATGAGATACGTTCTCATCAACTGCAGAGCGACAATCGGTCAAGTGGGCAACATCGACCACGAAATCGTTCGCGTCGGTAAAGCAGGTAAGACTCGTCACATGGGCGTTCGCCCGACCGTCCGTGGTGTCGTTATGAACCCGAACGATCACCCGCACGGCGGTGGTGAAGGTAAGTCTCCTGTCGGTATGCCGTCACCTGTCACTCCCTGGGGCAAACCTGCTCTTGGCTATAAGACGAGAAAGAAGAAGAACAAATCTAATAAGTTCATCATTAAGCGCGTGAACTAATCGGAGGACAAAATGAGTAGAAGTGTTAAAAAAGGCCCGTATGTAGAAGAGCGCCTTATCAACAGAATCAATGCTATGAACGCATCCGGTGAACGCCAATCTGTTAAAACCTGGTCAAGAAGTTCGACGATTTTCCCCGAAATGGTGGGTCACACGATAGCAGTTCACAACGGTAAACAACACGTTCCCGTATACATCACGGAAGACATGGTCGGCTGCAAACTCGGAGAGTTCGCTCCCACGCGTACTTTCAGAGGCCACGCAGGCGCAAAGACCACGAAATAATAAAGGAGAATAGCTATGGCAACAAGAAGTAAACAAAAAGCCTTGGATCGTCAAGCAAAAGCGGATACAAGACCCTGTGCAACGGCTAAATTCGTCAGAATTTCTCCTTTCAAGGTCCGTATCGTGCTCGACATCATCAGAGGTAAATCGGTAACAGAAGCACTCGCAATCTTGGAGAACACTCCCAAGGCAGCAAGCGAACCGCTCATCAAGTTGGTCAACAGCGCGGCTGCAAACGGCGAGAACAATCAAAATCTTGCAAGAAACGATATGTACATCGCAGAATGCTTTGCAAACGAAGGTCCGACCCTTAAACGCATTCAAGCGGTCTCCAAGGGCAGAGCGTATCGTATCAACAAGAGAACAAGTCACATCACGGTCATTCTTGACACGGTGAAAGCGTAAGGAGGTATATCAAATGGGACAAAAGGTTGATCCAAACGGTCTTCGTACCGGCGTTATCAAGGCTTGGAACTCCAAGTGGTATGCCGACAAGGCTCACTTTGCAGACAATATCGTAGAAGATAACAAAGTCCGCAAGTTCATCAAAAAGAAATACTATGATACGGCTATTTCAAAAATAACCATCGAAAGAGCGGCAGACAAACTCGTAGTCGGCATCTACACGGCTCGCCCGGCAGTGCTTATCGGCAAACAAGGCGCAGGCGTTGAAGAAATCAAGAAAGAAGTTGAAAAACTCGTCTCCGGCGACAAGAAAGTCAGTATCAACATCATGGAAGTCAAACATCCGGATGCAGACGCTCAACTCGTTGCTGAAAACATCGCAAAACAACTCGAAGGACGTGCATCTTTCCGTCGCGCGATGAAACAAGCAATGTCCAAGGCAATGAAAGCGGGCGCAAAGGGTGTCAAGACCATGGTCAGCGGCAGACTCGACGGCGCAGAAATCGCAAGATGCGAACAATATCGCGAAGGTTCGATTCCGCTTCAAACCATCCGTGCAGACATCGATTACGGCGTAGCGACCGCAAACACCACTTTCGGTGCAATCGGCGTGAAATGCTGGATCTACAAGGGTGAAATCCTTGGCAAAAATCCACTTGAAGGAGGAAATCAATAATGTTAATGCCTAAACGCGTCAAAAGACGTCGCCAAATGCGTGGCAGAATGAAAGGCAAAGCAAACAAGGGCAATATCGTCGCATACGGCGAATACGGTCTTGTTTCGACCGAGCCGGGCTGGATTACCTCCAACCAAATCGAAGCAGCCCGTGTCGCTATGACGAGATACATCCGTCGTGGCGGTCAAGTCTGGGTTGATATATTCCCTCACAAACCGGTAACGAAGAAACCTGCAGAAACTCGTATGGGTTCTGGTAAAGGTTCTCCCGAATACTGGGTAGCAGTAGTCAAGCCGGGCCGCGTGATGTTCGAAATCGCGGGTATCGACGAAGCAGTAGCAAAAGAGGCACTTCGTCTTGCAGCAAACAAACTTCCCGTCAAGTGCAAGTTTGTCAAGGCTGAAGACGTCAACGGTGTCGAAGGCGGTGAACAATGAAATCGAAACAAGTTTTGGAAATGACAGATAAAGAGTTGCAAACAAAACTCAACGAATTGAAGTCGGAATTGTTTTTCCTCCGCTTCAAAAACGCCACCAATCAATTGACCAACCCCATGGTTTTGGTCGAAACGAGACGTGACATTGCCCGTATCAAGACTGTCATCCGTCAAAGAGAAATTGCTCGCGCGAAAGACGAAGCAAAGGGCTAATCGGAGGAACGTATGGAAGAAAGAAATCTCAGAAAAGAAAGAGTCGGTATCGTCGTGAGCGACAAGATGGACAAGACCATCGTCGTCGCAGTCAGCGAACGCGTAAAACATCCGCTCTACAAGAAGATAGTCAACCGCACCAAGAAGTTCAAAGCGCATGACGAAAACAACGCATGCGGTATCGGCGACAAGGTGCTTATCGCAGAAACTCGTCCCCTTTCCAAGGACAAGTGCTGGAGACTCGTCGAAATAGTCGAGAAAGCGAAATAATAGGAGGAGCGCTATGATTCAACCATTGAGTTGGCTTAAAGTCGCTGACAACAGCGGAGCCAAAGAAATTATGTGCATCAGAGTCTTGGGCGGTTCTTTCAGAAGAAGCGGAAACATCGGTGACGTCATCGTTGCATCCGTCAAATCGGCTATCCCGGGCGGCAAAGTCAAGAAGGGCGACGTCGTGAAAGCGGTTATCGTTCGCACGACTTTCGGTCTCCAACGTGAAGACGGCAGTTACATCAAATTCGACGACAACGCTGCAGTCATCATCGACAACCAAAAACAACCACAAGGCACTCGTATTTTTGGGCCTATCGCAAGAGAATTGCGTGACAAGGATTACACCAAAATCATCTCTCTTGCCCCGGAAGTGCTGTAAGAAGGAGAAAAAGTTATGGCAAAATTGAGTGTTAAGAAAGGTGACAACGTTATGGTCATCAGCGGCAAAGATTCCGGCAAAGTCGGCAAGGTTTTGAAAGTCTTGCCCGAAAGCGGAAGAATCTACGTTGAAGGCGTCAATATCGTATCAAAGAGCAAAAAGCCGAGAAACGCACAAGACAACGGCGGCATCATCAAGCAAGAAGGCACAATCGACGCATCCAATGTGATGCACGTTTGCGCAGGTTGCGGAGCGGTCGTCAGAGTTAAACACGAAGTGAAAGACGTCAACGGAAAACAAAAATCCGTCCGCGTTTGCCCCAAGTGCGGCGCATCTCTCGACGAGAAGAAACCGTCTGCAAAGAAAGTAGCGAAAAAGGCTGCAAAAAAGAAAGCAGAAAAGTCCGAAAATAAGGACTAATACATCGGAGGTAATATCGTGGCAGAAAAGAAAAATCAGGTTGCTAAAGCAACTGCAACCGATCAAAATGCTGGTAATGCTGAAAGATATCGCATGAGAAAACAGTACACGGAAGAAGTTGTACCGGCTCTCATCAAACGCTTTGGCTACAAGAACATCAACGAAGTTCCGCGTCTTGAAAAGGTCGTTCTCAACATGGGGTTGGGCGATTGCAAAGACAACAGCAAATCCTTGCAACTCGCAGTCGACGAACTCAAAATGATCGCAGGTCAAAAGCCCGTCATCACGACCGCAAAGAAATCAGTTGCAAACTTCAAGGTGAGAGAAGGAATGAACGTCGGTGCAAAAGTTACCCTTCGCGGCAACAGAATGTACGACTTCCTTGACAAGTTCATCTCCATCGCACTTCCCAGAGTCCGCGACTTCCGCGGTATCTCTTCCAAGTCTTTCGACGGCAGAGGAAACTATGCTGTCGGCGTGAAGGAACAACTTATCTTCCCGGAAATCGAATTCGACAAAGTCGAAAAAGTCCGCGGTTTCGATATTTGCATCGTCACGACTGCAAAGACCGATGAAGAAGCACGTGAATTGCTCAAACTTTTGGGCATGCCGTTTGCAAAATAAGGAGTGAACTATGGCCAAAACATCAATGAAAATAAAGCAACAAAGACCACAAAAGTTCTCGACGCGTGAATATACACGTTGCCGTATTTGCGGACGCCCGCACGCCGTTCTTAAAAAGTACGGCATTTGCAGAGTTTGCTTCAGAAATCTCGCTTACAAAGGCGAGCTTCCCGGAGTGAAGAAGGCAAGTTGGTAATAGGAGGCACGAAAAATGACTGATCCAATTGCAGATATGCTTACAAGAATTAGAAATGCCTTGACCGCAAAGCACGAAACGGTTGAAGTTCCGGCGAGCAAAATCAAGGTCGCAATAGCAGAAATACTCGTCAAAGAAGGTTACGTGAAAGGTTTTGAAATCGTCGAAGGCGCAGTTCAAGACACCATCGTCATCACTTTGAAATACGCACCCGTCAAAGGACAACACGTCGTTACGGGGCTCAAGAGAGTATCAACACCCGGTCTTCGCGTCTACGCAGGCGTGGATAACCTTCCGAGAGTTTTGAACGGTATGGGTATTGCCATCCTTTCGACGTCGAAGGGTATTCTCACCGACAAGGAAGCGAAAGCACAACACGTCGGCGGCGAAGTGTTGGCGTACATTTGGTAAGGAGGCGCACTATGTCAAGAATCGGTAGAGCACCTATCCAAATTCCGCAAGGTGTACAAGTTACAATCAACGATCATCTCGTAACGGTGACCGGCCCGCTCGGCACGCTCACCCAAAAGATCGACAAATCCATCGACGTCAAAGTTGAAGACGGACACGTTCTTTGCACTCGTCATTCCGACGACAAAGACCATCGCGCTTTGCACGGACTTTATCGCGCGCTTATCCACAACATGGTGGTCGGCGTAACCAAAGGTTTTGAAAAGAGCCTTATCGTCAACGGCGTAGGTTACAAAGTCACTTTGAACGGCAACAACAAGATGACCATGAACATCGGTTTCTCTCATCCCGTTGATTTTACCGCTCCGGAAGGCGTCACCTTTGCACAACCGCAACCGCTTGAAATCGTCGTCAAGGGCATCGATCGTCAACTCGTTGGTCAGACTGCTGCAACCATCAAGGCTATCAAACCGGTTGAACCGTATCACGGATACGGCATTCACTACAAGGATGAGACCGTCATCCACAAAGTCGGCAAGAGAGCCACGAAGTAATGAGGTGAAGTATGATTTCCAAAAAAGATAAAAACGCAGATAGAATCATTCGTCACGCAAGAGTGAGAAAGAAAGTCAGCGGCACTGCCGAAAGACCCCGTCTCAGCGTGTACAGAAGCA
>CALGEU010000132.1 GCA_937881285.1 uncultured Clostridia bacterium
ACACAATAAATCCTTACTTAAGGAGAACAATATGAAAATACTGTTTGTTGCATCAGAAGCGATGCCGTTCATTCGCTCAGGCGGACTCGGCGACGTGGCAGGTTCTTTGCCGAAAGCGTTCAACGCTTTGGGACACGATTGTCGCGTTATCATTCCTTTCTACAAAGAAGAAATCGATGAAAAATTCAGCGATACTTTCCGTTTTCTCTCTTCCACGTTCGTGGATTTGAGTTGGAGAAGACAATATTGCGGAGTGTACGAAGCGACCTATGACGGCGTGACGTATTATTTCATCGACAACGAATACTACTTCAAGCGTAAAGGACTTTACGGACATTTCGACGACGGCGAGCGTTTTGCGTTCTTCTCGAAAGCGGTGCTCGAAGTGCTTCCCATCATCGACTTTTTCCCGGACGTTCTGCACGCAAACGATTGGCACACCGCACTTTGTCCCGTCTTCCTTGACGTGTTTTATCGTGCAAGCGAAGAGTATCAGAACATCAAGACGGTGTTCACCATTCACAACATCGAATTTCAGGGCAAATACGGCGACAGTCTCATAGGCGACATTCTCGGTCTTCCCGATTGGGCGCGTCCGCTCGTTATGAACGGAGATTGCGTCAACTATATGAAGGGCGGTATCGAGAGCGCAAACGCCGTCACGACTGTCAGCGAAACGTACGCAAACGAGATTCTCGACCCGTTCTATTCTTACGGGCTCGAAGGAATTCTCACCAACCGCAGATACAAATTGCACGGAGTCGTCAACGGTATAGACCAGACCATATACGACCCGAAGACGGACAAACGCTTGTTTGCAAACTACACGGTCAAAGATTACGCAAAAAAGAAAGCCGAAAACAAAAAGGCTCTTTGCGAGATGATAAACTTGCCGTATGACGAGCATAGACCGCTCGTTGCGATGGTTTCGAGACTCACAGAACAGAAAGGTCTTGACCTTGTGGGCGCAGTCATCGACGATATTATGCGTGCGGACATTCAGGTCGTCGTTCTCGGAACTGGTGACTGGAAGTACGAAAATATGGTGCGTTCTGTCGAAGGCAGATATCCGAGCAAGTTCAGAGCGATAACCGCATTCTCTGGCGACCTTGCAAGCAAACTTTACGGTGCAAGCGACATCTTCCTTATGCCCAGCAAATTCGAGCCGTGCGGACTTTCGCAACTCATTGCAATGAGATACGGTTCTGTCCCCGTCGTGAGAGAAACGGGCGGTCTCAAAGACACCGTTCCCGCATTCAATCCCGAAACTGGCGAAGGCAAAGGCTTCACGTTCAAGACTTACAACGCATACGATATGCTGGACGCAATTTGGCGCGCATATGCTCAGTTCAGCGACAAAGAGCACTGGGACAAGGTCGTTAAAAACGGTATGAATTCCAACTTTGGCTGGGACGTAAGCGCAAAGAAGTATATCGATATTTATCAAAATCTCTGATATGGCAAGACCGACGGCGTATATTTTATATATACGCCACTCAATCGGTTGCAATTCTCGCTCCGATTGTGCATAATAAAATACGTGCCGATTTCGGCTCGTAAATTCAACTCAACGTCCCTTTCGTCCGGGGGAAAGCGGAAGGAAAGGATAATGTATGAAATTTAACGTAACAGAACAAGAGTTCAAGACCTACGTCACGGGCGTGCTTTCGAGTTATTTCGGAGTCAAACCCGAAGACGCGAGCAAGGCTCAGATTTACCGTGCAACCTGCATGGTCGTAAGAGACCTTCTCACCAACAAGCGCGTCGATTTCAAAAAGGTCTGCCACGAGCAAAACGCAAAACAAGTGTACTATATGTCCATGGAGTTCTTGCTCGGAAGATCTTTGCGCAACCACCTTTTCAATATGGGTATCACCGAGCAGGTGACCAAGGCGGTTGAAAGTTTCGGCGTAAGCATGGACGAGATATACAATTTCGAGCCGGACGCAGGTCTCGGCAACGGCGGCCTTGGAAGACTTGCCGCCGCTTATATGGATTCGCTCACGTCGTGCGGTTATCCCGCGAGCGGATTTTCTATTTTATACGATTACGGCATTTTCAAACAACGCATAGTCGACGGTTGGCAACTCGAACAACCCGATGATTGGCTCAAAATGGGCGACGTGTGGCTTGCTCCGAGACTTGAAGAAGTGTATCAGGTCAAATTCGGCGGAGTGGTGGATCAAAACTGGAACGACGGCAAACTCACCGTAACTCAGCGCGATTGCACCGTCGTGGACGCAGTGCCGTACGATATGAACATATCAGGTTACGACACCGACGCCGTCAACCGCATAAGACTTTGGCACTCGCAAGCACCGCAAGATTTCGACATCAATATGTTCAGTCGCGGCGAGTATCTCAAAGCGAGCGAAGCAAAGGCTATGGCGGAGTCAATCAACAAGGTGCTTTATCCTGCCGACGACCACATCGAAGGCAAGTCTTTGCGTCTCAAACAACAATATTTCTTCGTTTCGGCTTCCATTCAGTCGATTTTGCGCCGTCATTTGAAGACGAATCCGTCGCTTGACAATCTTGCGGATTGCGTTGCAATTCACATCAACGACACGCACCCGACTCTTTGCATACCCGAACTTATGAGACTTCTTCTCGACGAGTACGGCTACGGCTGGGACAAAGCGTGGGATATCACCACTCATTGCATTTCTTACACCAACCATACCGTTATGGCGGAAGCACTCGAAAAATGGCCGCAAAACCTGTTCCAAAGCCTTCTTCCGAGAATCTTCCAAATCGTGCAGGAAATCAATCAACGCTTCTGCAACGAACTTTGGGCGTTCTATCCCAACAACTGGGACGTGGTTAATCGCAACGCCGTGCTTTCAAACGGTCAGGTGAAAATGGCAAATCTCTGCCTTGTCACTTCTCACACGATAAACGGCGTCAGCGCGCTTCACAGCGATATTCTCAAAAACGACGTTTTTGCGGATTACTATCGCATGCACCCCGAGAAATTCACCAACGTCACCAACGGCATTACGCACAGAAGATGGGTTGCTCAGGCAAATCCGCGTCTTGCAGGCCTTATTAACGAACTTATCGGCGACAAATGGCTCAAAGAACCCGATTCGCTTCAGGAACTTCAAAATTATATCGGAGACAAGCAAGTGCTTTCCCGTCTTGCTGAAATCAAGCGTGCAAACAAGGAAGACCTTGCAAAATACATTCTTGCCCAGAACAACGTTCAGGTTGACCCCGACAGCATTTTCGACGTGCAGGTGAAGAGACTTCACGAATACAAGCGTCAGTTGCTCAACGCGCTCAACATTCTCGATTTGTATCTGCGCATAAAAGAAAATCCGAATCTCGACGTTCAACCGCGCACGTTCATCTTCGGCGCAAAAGCCGCAAGCGCATACTATATGGCGAAACAAATCATTCGTTTCATTTGCGCACTCGGCGATTTGGTCAACAACGACCCCGACGTCAAAGGCAAGATAAAAGTCGTCTTCCTTGAAAACTATCGCGTGACGCTTGCCGAAATGATTATGCCGGCGGCGGAAGTGAGCGAACAGATTTCACTCGCAGGCAAAGAAGCGAGCGGCACCGGCAATATGAAATTCATGATAAACGGTGCGCTCACCATCGGCACGCTTGACGGTGCGAACGTTGAAATTCACCAGGAAGTCGGCGACGGCAACATCTTCCTTTTCGGTATGCTTGCCAACGAAGTCGAAGACCTTTGGAAGAAAGGCTACAATCCGTCTCACTATTATCAGACGAACCCGCGCATCAAACGTCTCATCGACGCATTGCGCCAAGGCATAAACGGCATATCTTTCGGCGAAATAGCCGATTCTCTCACCACCGGTCGCGGCGGACAGCCCGACAGTTATATGGTTCTTGCCGACTTCGACAGTTATTCTGCCGCTCAAGAACGCGTCAACGCCACCTATCTCGACAAAGATACATGGAATCGTATGTCTCTCGTGAACATCGCCAAAGCAGGTTTCTTTGCAGCCGACAGGGCGGTGGAAGAGTATGCTCAACGCATCTGGAATCTTCAAAAAATCTGTCATTGAGCGAATAGCGGCGTCAGGCACGGCTTGTCCCAAAATCACGTACGTATAGTACGTTTGTTTTTGGTTCAAGCCGCAATTCCGCAAGATTTTCTGCTTGATATGCGTGCCTTGCGGCACGAGTGGAAAATTCCAAATTCAAATATTACTTAATGAGAGCCGTAACACCCGCTTTATGCGTGCCTTGCGGCACGAGTGGTCAATAGAAACTAATGCGTGATAATAATTAATGTGAATAATCCGCAATTATTCATTATTAATTATTCATTATTCATTATTAATTAACCAATGTACAATCCTTTGCTCGACAAAAAGCCGTACGGCGCAAGCGTTGCTAACAAGGCAACGACAATCGTTTTTCCGCTTGACAGTTCTTTATGCGTCAAGCGCGTTTTTGTCGTGTTAAGGCAAGTGTTTGGGGACGGCGGCGAGATAAACGGTGCGCCGTTGAGATTTGAATTGCCATATCAAAAAAGCGAAAACGGGCAAGACTTTTTTGTCGGAGAGTTCACGCTCACAGAGTGGGGAATTTGGAAATACCGCTTCGAAGGCGAGTTTGAAAACGGAGACCTTGCGTTCTTCGGCAGGGCGCTCGACGGAACGGCAGTTCGCGGCGATTGGTTGCCGGAATGGCAGTTAACCGTCACAAAATGTGATTATAAAACACCGAATTGGGCAAAACACGGCGTTACTTATCAGATTTTTGCAGATAGATTCTGCAAGGTCGGCGACAAGCCTTTCTTAAAGCGCGGACGCTTGCATACAGACTGGTACGAACGTCCCGACATTGCGCGTGAAGGCGTGGATTACCGTGCGGACGACTTTTTCGGCGGAAACGCAAACGGCATAATTTCAAAACTCGATTATCTCAAAGATTTGGGCGTCAGCCTTATTTATCTTTCCCCGATTTTCGAGTCCTGCTCGAATCACCGCTATGATACGGGCGATTATTTGAAAATAGATTCTCTTTTCGCAAGCGAAGAAGAATTTGCAAATCTCGTAAAAGAAGCGGATGCGCGCGGCATAAAAATTATGCTTGACGGCGTGTTTAATCACACAGGCGCGGATAGCAGATATTTCAACCGAGAAGGGACTTACGATACGATAGGTGCGTATCAAAGCAAAAACTCGCCCTATTACGAGTGGTATTATTTCACGCATTATCCCGACGAGTATGCGTGTTGGTGGGGAAGCACCGTCGTGCCGACCGTCAACAAAAACGCGCAAGGCTTTTGCGATTTGATACTCGGCGACGGCGGAGTTATCGACAAGTGGACGAAACTCGGTGTGAAGGGGTGGAGACTCGACGTCGTTGACGAATTGCCGATTGATTTCACGACAAAACTTTGCCGCAGAATAAAAAAGGAAGGCGAAGACGTTCTTATCGTCGGAGAAGTGTGGGAAGACGCTTCGACCAAAATTGCGTACAGCGAGTGGAGACCGTATTTTATGGGCGAACAACTCGATTCCGTAATGAATTATCCGTTCAAAGAAGCGGTGCTTGCATATACGCTTTCTGGCAACAAAGACGAGTTTGTCGCGCAGGTTACGAGCGTGCTTGAAAACTATCCCAAAGAGTCGCTCGACGTGCTTATGAATCTCATAGACAGTCACGACACCGCTCGCGCACTCACCATGCTTTCGGGAGTTAAACCGCCGTTTAGCAAAGCGGACAGAGCGAATTTTTGGCTGAATTCCGAACAATATGCGCTTGCAAAACGCCGTTTGAAATTCGCAAGCACGTTACAATACGTTCTCCCCGGTGTTCCGTGCGTATTCTACGGTGACGAAGCGGGCGTTCAAGGCTATGAAGACCCGCTCAACAGAGTGACTTATCCGTGGGGAAGAGAAGACGAAGAACTTTTGTCTCACTATCGCGCCCTCGGTGCGTTCAGAGAAAAATACGCCGATTATCTTACGGGAGAGACGCATTTTGTGAACGACGGCGACGCTTTGATTATCGAACGCGAGTGTGAAAAAGGCAAGTTGAGACTTGTTTGCAACAACCTTACGGCTTGCGTTTTCGTAAACGACGAGCGAGTTCTTGAAATCAACGCTTAAAATTCTATATTTCAAGTCCTTTGATTTGAAATATCGAGAAAACATACGATTTGAAAGATAAAACGATTTTGCGAACGAAAAGAATTCGTTCGCTTTTTCATATTTGCGAGAAGCGAAGAAAAATCAACGAATTTTTGTTTTTTTGGGTATTTACATATTGTTTATTATACATTATAATATATTTGTATTTTTATTTTGCGCGTATACGTGCGTGCGTAGGTAAAAATGCCATTCTTATCCGGGAGAAGATATATGAAGAAAAAAGAGAAGGCCGCTCCTATTCTGGACGAAAAAGGCAGACCACCGCTCAAACTCAACTATCCGCAAACGTTCAAAGTCGGCTTTGCGTTTGCAATCATCATGCTGTTCTGGACAGCGTACGATTTCGTCGTGCCCCTTCTTCTCGAACAAGCCTACGGCTTGCCGAGTTGGGCGCGCGGTATAATCATGGGGCTTGACAACTTGCTCGCTTTGTTCATGCTTCCGCTTTTCGGAAAACTTTCCGACAACGCGCACGGCAAACTTGCAAAGAAATTCGGTCGTCGTACGCCTTTCATCGTCATCGGCACGCTTTGTGCGGTCGTGCTTATGGTGTTCGTTCCCGTTGCCACGCTCAAACAACAGGCAAAGGCAGAGCAATACACCGCGTCTATCGAAGCGCAACTTGCAGACGACTCTTTCATGAGTCCGCTTCTTTCCGAATGGTGGGACAAGGCGGAAGCCAAAGAATCGGGCAGTGCAAACTATTGCGACCTTACCTACATAAGAGACCAGAACCATCTCACAAAGGAAGATTTCGTCTCGATACGCTATTACGGAGACATGACTTCCAAAAAAGCCGTGCTCAATATGTTGGGCGACACGACCTACTATTATAAGGGCGAGGTCGTTTCCGATTTGAGTGCAAAGTGCGAAGAGACAGGCAAAACATATCAGGAAATGCTCGACAGCAACGCAAGTTACAAAAAATACGTTGCGTCAGGCATGAACAACTACATTTCAAACGGAATTCACGAGAATTACACCAAAACCAAAGAAGGAATTCAAAGCCTTGCAATCTACATGGTTATTCTTCTTCTCGTGCTTATAGCGATGGCGACGTTCCGCTCTCCTGCGGTCGCGCTCATGCCAGATGTCACCCCCAAGCCGCTTCGCTCGCAAGCAAACGCAATCATCAACCTTTGCGGCGGTATCGGCGGCGCGATAGCGTTCCTTATCTACACGGTGGTGCTGTTCGGTCAAAGACTTGAAAACTACGTCATTATCTTCGGCTCGGTTGCCGCAGGTATGCTCTTGCTCCTTGCAGGCTTCATTGCTCTCGTCAACGAACGCAAACTCGTTGCAAAATGCCAGGAAATCTGCAAAGAATATGAAATCGACGACTTTGCGGAAGGCGAAAATCCCGACGCGGAAAAATTTGCGGAAGAACTCATCTCCGAAGGCGACGCAAATTACGCGCTCGATTCAAAACCATCGGGCGACGCAATCGAAACTATTGACGCAAATGCGGAAGAAAAGAAAGAAGAACTTGCTCCCGAAACAGTCGAATTCGCAAAAGAAGTCGTTGCAAACTCCAAGAAGAAACACGCAAGCCCGAAAGAGTGGTGGGGTGCAAAATCCGACCTTGAAAAAGGCAGACTTAAATCCTTCATTCTTATCCTTGCTTCCATCTTTATGTGGTTTATGGGATACAATGCAGTGTCTTCAAATCTGTCGATTTATACGACAAAGGCTCTCAACCTGTCGGCAGGTATCGCGTCCATAATCTCCGGCGTTTCTATGGGCATCAGCGCAATCGCGTTTATCCCCGTCGGATATATGGCGGCAAAAATCGGCAGAAGAAAATCCATTATGATAGGTTTCGGCATGGCAGTCGTGTCGTTCGTGCTTATCTTTGTGGCTGTCGCACCTAACGACAACGCGGCAATCCCCGCAGTGCTCTTTGCACTCTTCTATCTCATCGCAGGTTTCGGCCTTATCATCGCAAACGTCAATACGTTCCCGATGGTCACCGAACTTTCCACTGCCGAAACGGTCGGACAATACACGGGTTATTACTATGTGGCAACCATGTCCGCACAGGCAATCACTCCTGCAATCGGCGGCGCAATCATGGACGCAGGCGGCAACAAATTCTTGTTCCTGTACAGTGCAATTTGCATCGTCATAGCAATCGTGCTTATGCTCTTTGTCAAACACGGCGACAGCGTTATCACCGCGAAGGGAAGAAAACTCACCAAAGAAGAGAAGAAGCAAATCAGATTGGAATCGCTTGATGCAGACTAAGCAAAAATCAGCGCAAGTTTACGGACACCGCACAAGTTATGTGCGGTGTTCTTTTATTTGCTAGATTTTTGCTTGGCTACCGCGCCGAGAATTTTTGCTATCATATCAAGCA
>CALGEU010000133.1 GCA_937881285.1 uncultured Clostridia bacterium
AGATTTATAAACGTCGGCATTGCCGAACAAAATATGATGGGCATAGCGGCAGGCATGTCGGCAATGGGCAAAATCCCGTTTGCATACAGTTTTGCGCCGTTTGCCACGAGAAGATGTTACGACCAGATTTTCATTTCTATCGCGTATGCGAAACAGAACGTGAAAATCGTCGGCACAGACCCCGGCATCACGGCAGAGAACAACGGCGGCACACATATGCCGTTTGAAGATATGGCACTTATGCGCGCGATACCGCACATGGTTTGCTTCGAGCCGACGGACGCTACGATGATGGAGAAAGCGTTCGAGCAGATTGCAGACTATGACGGCGCGGTGTATATTCGTCTTCAACGCAAGAAAGCGGAGAAAGTTTTCGGCGAAAGCCTTGATTTTGAACTCGGCAAGGCAATCACCGTAAAAGAAGGAAAAGACGTTACGCTTATCGCAAGCGGTATAATGGTTTCAAAAGCAATCGACGCGGCGGCGGAACTCGAAAAGGACGGAATAAGCGCAAGGGTCGTCAATATTCACACATGGAAGCCTATCGACGAAGACGCAATCGTTAAGGCAGCAAAAGAGACGGGCGCAATCGTCACTTGCGAGAACCACAACGTTTACGGCGGTCTCGGTAGTGCGGTGGCGGAAGTAGTTTGCAAACACTATCCCGTGCCTATGCGTATGGTCGGAATTCAGGACGAATTCGGACAAGTCGGAAAGATGCCGTATTTATCCGAGACGTATCATATCACGGCGGCGGACATCGTCAAAAACGCGAAAGAACTCGTTGCGAACAAGACAAAATAATGTCTGCAAATCGTTGATAATAAAGAACCGATAATCAATCAAAAGATAACAAAAACGACGCATTATGCGTCGTTTTTGATTGTGTAAACGTTTGATTTTGCAAAATATCGTCTTATTTTTGCGTGGCTGTCAGTGAATGGAGAAAAGCAAATCGCCGTAAGACGGGAGCGGCCAGTATTCTTTTGCGGTGTTGAGTTCCATCTCGTCGCAGGTTGCACGCAAGGCGTCCATTGCGGAGAGTACGTCGTCGTGATAGCATTTTGCGCCTTCGATGTTTTCGCCTTTTTCGTGAGCGGTTTTGAGTGCGAGTCTGAGACGTTCGACGTCTTTCTTCGCCGTTGCAAGCAATGCCGCAAGCGTCTTTACGATATCTTTTTCTTCGTCTGCTTCCACGCCGAGAGCAAGGCTTTCGTTTGCCGATTTTGCAACGTCGCCTTTATATTTTATGACGGCGGGGATAATATCCATTGTTGCCATATCGAGCGTCGTCATTGCTTCGATGTTGAGAAGTTTGCAATAATTTTGCACGTAGATTTCTTGGCGAGAGCGCAATTCCGCTTCGCTGAGAACGTGCATTTTGTGGAACAACTCGATATTCTCTTTGCTCGTGAGATAGGGCAGAGCGTCGGGTGTGGATTTGAGATTGAGAAGGCCGCGTTTTTTCGCTTCGTCTTCCCATTCTTTCGAATAGTTGTTGCCGTTGAAGATGATTCTTCCGTGTTCGGTCATCACGCGTTTGATGATTGCGGTGATTCCTTGGTTGACGTCGCTTGCCTTTTCGAGTTCGTCTGCCATTTCTGCAAATTCTTCCGCCATAATGGTGTTGAGAATCATATTGACGCTTGCAATGGATTGAGACGAGCCAGGCATACGGAATTCAAACTTGTTTCCGGTGAATGCAAACGGGGACGTACGGTTGCGGTCTGCCGAGTCCATCGAGAATTTCGGAAGAACGTGAACGCCGATTTCCACTTCGCATTTTGCTCTGCGCGAGTAGGTTCTGCCGTCCGCGATTGCTTGCAGAATGCCCGTTATTTCGTCTCCGAGATACATGCTCACGATTGCCGGCGGCGCTTCGTTTGCGCCGAGACGATGATCGTTGGACGCGTTTGCAACGGATATGCGCAGAAGATCCTGGTGTTTGTCGACCGCTGCGATAACGGCGCAGAGTATCAACAGGAACTGCGCATTGTCCTGCGGACTTTTGCCAGGGTCGAAAAGATTTATGCCGGTGTCGGTGGATAAAGACCAGTTGTTGTGTTTGCCGCTTCCGTTGACTCCCGCGAACGGTTTTTCGTGAAGAAGACAAGTCATGTTGTGTTTGGACGCGACTTTCTTCATGATTTCCATTGTGAGTTGGTTTTGGTCGGTGGCAATGTTGACGGTTGTGTAAATGGGGGCAAATTCGTGCTGACCGGGCGCAACTTCGTTATGTTTGGTCTTTGCGAGAATGCCGAGTTTCCACAATTCTTCGTCAAGTTCTTTCATATATTTGACCACGCGCGGTTTGATTGCGCCGAAATAGTGGTCTGAAAGTTCCTGCCCTTTCGGGGGGCGTGCGCCGAAAAGCGTGCGACCGGTGTAGAAAAGGTCTTTGCGTTTTTCGTAAAGAGCGGTGTCCACGAGAAAATATTCCTGCTCGGGACCAACCGATACGTTGATGCGCTCAACCTTTTTGCCGAGAATGGAGAGAAGTCTCACGCCTTGCTTGCTTATCTCTTCCATAGAACGGAGAAGCGGCGTTTTCTTGTCGAGAGCGTGACCGTTGTATGAGCAGAACGCAGTAGGAATGCAAAGGATGCCGTCTTTTATAAATGCGTAAGACGTCGGGTCCCATGCGGTGTAGCCGCGCGCTTCGAATGTGGAGCGCAAGCCGCCGCTGGGGAAAGAACTTGCGTCGGGTTCACCTTTTATAAGTTCCTTTCCGCTCAGTTCCATAAGCACGCCGCCGTCTTTTGTGGGGGATATGAAACTGTCGTGTTTTTCGGCAGTGATACCGGTGAGCGGTTGGAACCAGTGGGTGAAGTGAGTCACTCCTTTCTCAACTGCCCATTCTTTCATTTCGTTGGCGATGACGTTTGCCGTTTCTCTTGAAAGCGGCAAGTCGAGCGCGCAACATCTTTTGAACTCGCGATAGACGTTTTGCGGCAATCTTTTGCTCATCACTCTATCGTCGAAAACCATACTGCCGTACAAATCCGACATCATAACGGTGCTCTCCTTCTTGGAAAATTATATTTTCGATTATATACTTATTCGCGCCGTTGTCAAAAGATTTTAAGCAAAAAATTTTTCTATAAACAAAATGGATATTTATACATACAAATGTCGTGTTTTATGCAATAGATTTGAATAAATATAAAATCGTTTGCGGATATTATAAAGTATGCTTGCTTTTTATGCTTCGTGACTTTTGCAAATTTCACGGTTGATTTTTCTTGATTTCGCTTCATTTTCACCCCCTTGTTTTTATTGACAGATATTCGTTATGATGATATATTATTTATAGAATAAAAAGACGACAGGAGTGTTCACGATTTTTTTTTAACCATATCGGTTAAAATGAATTTGAACACTTTTTGTTTTTTGGAGTTTTTATGGACGCATACGTGTCACCGCTTTGCCAAAGATACGCAAGCAAAAAGATGCAATACGTTTTCTCGCCCGACTTTAAGTTCGGCACGTGGCGCAGACTTTGGGTTGCTCTTGCAAAGGCGGAAAAAAATCTCGGCATAGACATCACCGACGAGCAAATTGCCGAAATGGAAGCGAAAGTCGACGATATCGATTACGATTACGCCGCCGCACGCGAAAAGGAAGTTCGCCACGACGTAATGGCGCACGTTCTGACTTTCGGTTATCAATGCCCCAAGGCAAAGCCCGTCATTCATCTCGGCGCAACGAGTTGTTTCGTGGGAGACAACACCGACATCATTCAGATGAGAGACGCGCTTTTGCTCGTTCGCGGAGAATTGTTGTCTTGCATAAAAGCGGTCAGAGATTTTGCCGTGAAAAACAAAGGACTTGCAACTCTTGCATACACGCACTTTCAGGCGGCGCAACCGACGACGGTGGGCAAGCGTGCGACTCTTTGGCTTCAAGACCTTGTCAGCGACCTTGACAATCTCGATTTTCAACTTTCGAGACTTCGCCTTCTCGGCTGCAAAGGCACGACGGGTACGGCGGCAAGTTTTATGGAACTTTTCGGCGGAGACGACGAAAAAGTAAAGGCTCTCGACAAGTCGATTGCAGAGCAAACGGGCTTTGTCGGAACGTACGCCGTGAGCGGTCAGACCTATTCGAGAAAAGTCGATTACAACGTTATGAGCGTGCTTTGCGGCATAGCGCAAAGCGCGACGAAGTTTTCAAACGACATAAGACTTTTGTCTCATCTCAAAGAAGCGGAAGAGCCTTTCGAGTCGGGACAAATCGGCTCTTCGGCAATGGCGTATAAACGCAACCCGATGAGAAGCGAGCGTATGGCTTCTCTTGCAAGATACGTGCTTTGCGACAGTCTCAATCCTGCAATCACCGCATCGGCGCAGTGGTTTGAAAGAACGCTTGACGACAGTGCCAACAGACGCATCGCAATACCCGAAGCGTTCCTTGCCGTTGACGCAATACTGGCACTTTATGACAACATAATAAGTGGTTTAACCCTTTACCCGCGCATAATCGCAAAAAATCTCGACAACGAAATTCCTTTTATGGCGACCGAAAACATTCTTATGTATTGCGTGACGCACAAGGGCGGAGACAGACAGGTTTTGCACGAAGCGATACGTCGTCATTCGGTTGACGCCGCAAAGGCAATAAAACTCGACGGCGCGGACAACGACCTTTTGAAACGCATCGAAAGCGACCCGATTTTCAAACTCACGAAGGAAGAAATCGACGAAATCGTAGACGTGAAAGCGTTTACGGGAAGAGCGGAAAAACAGGTTGAAGAATACGTGTGCGAAGTCGTCGACCCGCTTCTTGAAAAGAATGCGAAAGACGCAATCGAAACGGGCGCGGTTACGGTCTGAAATCAAAGATAAACGGCGCGATTGTCCGTGCCGAGAAATAGAAAATAAATTTTTGGAGATATAACAATGCTTACATCAATCGTTGGTATCAACTGGGGCGACGAAGGCAAAGGCCGTATGGTTGACTTGCTCTCCGAATCTCAAGACGTGGTCGTCCGCTATCAAGGCGGAAACAACGCGGGACACACCGTCATAAACGAAAAAGGCAAGTTCGTTCTCAATCTTTTGCCGTCGGGCATTTTGAGAGAAGACAAAGTCAACGTTATGGGCAACGGCATGGTCGTGGATATCGAGCATCTCTGCAAAGAAATCGCAAGACTCAGAGACGGCGGAATTTCCATAACTCCCGCAAATCTCAAAATAAGCGACAAAGCAATCGTTTGTTGTCCTTACGACGTCGCGCAGGACTGCCTTGAAGAAGACAGACTCGGAGACAAGAAGTTCGGTTCGACCCGCCGCGGAATCTCTCCCGTATACGCGGACAAATATATGAAGAAAGCAATCCGTATGGGCGACATTTTGCACCCAGAATATCTCCGTTCCCGTCTCGAAACAATCGTTGACTGGAAAAACCTTATGATAAAAGACGCATACGGCGCAGAAGCATACACCGTTGAAGGATTGCTCGAATGGTTTGACAAATACGGCACTCCGCTCAAAGACTATATCTGCGACACGGGCTATTATCTCGACAAAGCACTCAAAGCCGGCAAAAACGTTATGCTCGAAGCGCAACTCGGCGCGCTCAGAGACATCGATTTTGGCATTTATCCTTACACCACCAGTTCCAATACCATCACGGCGTACGGTCCTGTCGGCGCGGGTATCCCCAACCATAAAGTCGAAAACGCAATCGGCGTTATGAAGACGTATTCCACTTGCGTGGGCGAAGGTCCGTTCACGGCGGAAATGTTCGGAAACGAAGCGGAAGAATTGAGAAAAGCGGGCGGAGAATACGGCGCTGCAACTGGCAGACCCAGAAGAGTCGGCGGATTTGACGTGGTTGCATCCAAATACGGTTGCATGGTGCAGGGCGCAAACGAAATCGCACTCACAAAACTCGATATTCTCGACACAATGGCAAAAATCCCCGTGTGCGTAAGTTACGACGTAAACGGCGAGACCGTCGACGAATTTCCAAGCGGAGAAGCGCTCAATATCGCAAAACCGAACGTCGTGTATCTCGACGGTTGGAACGAGTCCACCGTGAATTGCAGAAAGTTTGAAGACTTGCCGCTCAATGCGCAAAAGTATATCGAATTTATAGAAAAAGCGGTTGATTGCAAGATAAAATACATCTCCGTCGGCGCAGAACGCGACGCAATCATCGTGAGATAACAAGGGCACAAATGGTTGTATTCATTGACATAGACGATACTCTTCTCGATTTTACGGAGTGCGCAAACTCCGCAATCGAGATGGGGTGCAAACAGTTCGGCGTTCCGTTTGACGATACGCTTCTCAACACGTTTCACCCCATAAATCTCGACCTTTGGCACAAACTCGAAAGGGGAGAAGTGACCAAAGACAAACTTTTCGATACGAGATTTCAAATCGTGTTTGACGTTCTCGGCATAAAAGCGGACGGCATCGCGTTTGAAAACGCGTTTCGCGAAAACTTTCACGAGACGGCGATTCTCATCGAAGGCGCAAGAGATTTGCTTGAATATCTCCACTCTAAATACAAAGTGTACGTGGCGTCCAACGCGTCGATGCATCAGCAGACCAACCGTATGAAAAAGGCGGAACTCGACGGTTATATCGACGGATATTTTGTGTCCGAAGAGATAGGTTTTCCGAAACCGCAAAAAGAGTTTTTCGACGCTTGCTTCAAGGCGTTGCCCGACGTGAAACCGCAAGACGTCGTGATGATAGGAGACTCGCTTTCTGCCGACATCAAAGGCGCGCGAGAGTACGGATTGAAAACAATCTGGTACAATCATAGAAACGAGCCTACGGCAGACGTTAAGTGCGACTATATCGTGTCTCGGCTCTCGCAAGTCAAAAACATTCTGTAAAAAGCAAAAGAAAAAGCACCTGCTCGGTGCTTTTTTCGTGGCTTTTTATTCTCTGCCGACAAGACGGTCAACGGTTACGTCAAAGAATTTTGCAACGAGAATAAGGCTTTCGGCGCTTGGCAAAGACGCTGCTTTTCTCCATTCGTCAACCTTGCTTCTTGCAAGTCCCGTTTGTTTTACGAGACGATATTCGCTGACGTTTTTCTCTTTCAGCAGGGCGGTAAACAAAACGCCGAACGGCTGTCGTTGCTCGTTTGCGGTATATTCGACTTCGTCGTCTTTAAGCCCCAGAAGATAATCCGCCGAGCAACCGAAATTGTCTGCAAGCAGAACGAGATTGTCAAAACTCGGATAACAGACTCCGCGCAACCATTTGTAGAGGGCAGACGGCGAAAAACCGTATTTTTCGGACAATTCTTGCACGCTCGTTTCGCTCTCGATAATCAGCCCCGCAAGTCTTTCGTGGAATTTTGACATAAATCGACAATCTCCGACATTATTCTACAAATAGTATGCTAACTTTCGTACAAAATGTATTGATTTTGTCTAAAAGGGGACATATAATTTAATTACTACGCAAAGGAGAAGAAAACATGAAAGAATTGCTTTCCGCAATAGCGCAACTTGTCACCGACGAAATCGAAAACGTAGAAGGAATCGAATTCGTCGACGAAGAAATGGGGGATATGTTTTACATAGTGATGAAAGACGGCAAAAAAGTGCTGCTTTCACTTGTCGAATCAAAACTTTGATTGCATAGTTTCCGTATCTTCGCAACGTTTAATCGGACAAAAAGAAAAACACCGCAAAACGCGGTGTTTTTTATATGCTTTTATCAAAAAACTAAACGGGTTTTGTCAATACGATTTCAATCAAAGAGAGTCAACGTAGTTGCATGCGTTGAATGCGGCGATAGAGCCGTCGGACGCGGCGGTGACGAGTTGGCGGATTTTCTTCGTGCGGCAGTCGCCCGCAACGAAAATGCCTTCGCAAGACGTCGTGCAGTTTTCGTCTGCGACGATATAGCCGGCTCTGTCGAGTTGCACGAGATTTTCAAACGCCTTGTTGTTGGGCACTTGACCTATGCAGACAAATGCGCATTTTGCGTTTACGACCACTTGTTCGTGCGTCACTGTGTTTTCAAAACGAAGTGCTTCGAGTTCGTCTTTGCCGATAAACTCTTTGAGCGAGAGATTGTGCGTATATTTGACGTTCGGGCGAGCAAGCACGAGATCGAGAAGTGCTTTGTCTCCGAAGAATTTGTCAAACAAAGTGCAGATATGCACGCTCTTGCAATAGCCGCTGAGAACGAGAGAATATTGAAGAGCGGTGTTTGCGTCTCCGATGACGACGACGTCTTCGCCCGTGTAGAATGCGCCGTCGCAAAGCGCACAATAACTTACGCCGCTGCCGACGAGTTCGTCTTCTCTTTCAACGCCGATTTTTCTCGGTTTTACGCCTGTTGCAAGAATTATGGATTTGCATTCGTACGTGTTGTAATCGGTAGTTAACGTAAACGATTTGTCGTTTTTAACTATCGATTCTGCTCTTTCAAGTTCTATTTGCGCGCCCCATTCGGTGATTTGCTCGTAGAGTTTGTCCATAAGTTCCGCGCCTGCGA
>CALGEU010000134.1 GCA_937881285.1 uncultured Clostridia bacterium
CTTTTTCTTTTCGGAACGACGGGAGTGCCGTCTTTTTTCTTGCGGATAAGCGGTAGGTATACGTCAAACACAGTGCCTTTGTCTTCTATGCCGTGGCAGTCTATCGCGCCGTCATGCGCTTTTACGGTTGCCGCCGCGATTGAAAGCCCCAGTCCGAAACTTTGATTGTCGGGATTTTGTCTTGCGCCGTCCGTGCGATAGAAACGGTCGAAAACGTGTTTTGCGTCTTCTTTTGAGATACATTCGCCCGTATTCATAACAGACAGATGCGCTTTTTTGTTTTCCACGCAAAGTTTCAATCCGACCTTTCCTTTTTCTCCCGAATACTTGATTGCGTTGTCAAGCAAAATCATCACGAGACGTTCGAGCGAATTCGAGTCGCCGTACAGATTTACGAAAGGTTGAATTTCCGTTATCAACTTCACGTCTTTTTCAAAGCACGTCGCTTCGAAACTCAGACATGCGCCTTCTACAATTGCGCTGAAATCGACTTCTTGCTTTGGCAGTTCGCTCTGTTCGAGTTTGCTGAGTTCGAGCATGCTGTTGATAAGGTCTTTCATGCGGGTGAGTTGAGTCGTGATAGAATCAATCCATTTCTGGTTGTCCGCAACCGTAGATTGCGGTTCGCTTTTTATGACCGAAAGATTCGTTCCGATTATCGTAAGCGGAGTTTTGAGTTCGTGCGAAGCGTTGGCGATAAGGTCGCGCTGTTTGGTCATCGCGGTTGCGACGGGGTGGAGAAGTCTTGCGGACGAGAGCAATGAAAGCAAGGCAACGAACACCACCGAGCAACAATATAGCAATGCAACCATAACCGCCGTGTTTGACAGTTGTTTGTGGTATGACGTGCGGTCTATCAATGCATACAGTGTGCCATATTCGTACTCTTTGCTCGCGACGATGAAGTGGCGGTTGCCAACTTCGAATTTGCCGTTTTTCGTCGCAATGGTTTTGATAATGATTTTCGTGCCGTCTTCTTGCGAGTATATGCTCATATTGCCTATGATTTTGGGTGCTTGGTCTTCGTATTCGAACACGAAAATACACTTCAAATCGTTGGCAACGCCTTCATTGTAGTTTTGCGGATCTTCGAGCGCTTTGTCGAGCGTGTTTTTGATAAATATATCGTTCGAGCCGTACACCACTCCGAAAAGACCGCCAAGAACTATAAGAAGAAATATGGCGGAAATGAGCGTCGAAGTGACGGTGTATTCAATGCGTTGTTTGCGGATAATATCCATTGGTGTTGCTCCGATCGACAGTTTATATCAACAAAAGTATGACGTTAAATGCCGATTGTGAATTATAAATAAAAAAGCGCGACTTTCGTCGCGCCGTGTTTTACGCTTTTGGCTGACTGAGACGATACCCGACGCCGCGCACGGATTCTATAGTGAAATCTGCGTCAAGGTGCGTGAGTTTCTTGCGAAGGAAAGACATATACACTTCAAGGTTGTTGGACTCGAATTCGCTGTTGAGACCCCACGCTTTGAGTATAAGATTTTCTTTCGTGGCAACAAAGTTGGGGTATTCGAAAAGATATCTCAGAAGTTCAAACTCTTTGCCGGTCAGATTGATAGAGCCTTTCTGCGTCGAGAGCGTGAAGGTGGTGAGATCGAGCGAAGCG
>CALGEU010000135.1 GCA_937881285.1 uncultured Clostridia bacterium
AAAAACTTTGCCGTGCTTGTTTGTGCGTCTTGGACACGCCCGATTATCTCTTGGAGAATTGGGGTGCTTTACGAGCCTTATGCAAACCGTATTTCTTACGTTCTTTGGCTCTCGGGTCACGAGTGAGATATCCTTCTTTCTTAAGGATTGCTCTGTATGCTTCGCTGTCTGCGACGCAGAGTGCGCGAGCAATGCCGTGACGGATTGCGCCTGCCTGGCCGGTGTAACCGCCGCCGTACACGTTGACGAAAACGTCGAACTTGTCGGAAGTGTTGGTTGCAACGAGCGGTTGGTTGACGATGAGTTTCATCGTGTCGAGCGGGAAGTACTCGTCGAGAGTGCGTTTGTTGATGACGATATTGCCGTCGCCGGGAACGAGACGAACTCTTGCGATTGCCGTCTTTCTTCTGCCGGTGCCGAGATATTGTACTTTCTTGGTTTTCTTAGTAGCCATATTTCACCTCTCAATTAGTTGAGTTTGAGCTCAACCGGGCATTGTGCCTGATGATCATGCTCTGCACCTGCGTAAACGCGGAGTTTCTTGAGCATTTTTGCGCCGAGCGTGTTCTTGGGAAGCATGCCCTTGACTGCCTTGTACACTGCGAATTCGGGTTTTTCCGCCATCAATTTCTTGTATTGGATTTCCTTGAGTCCGCCGATGTAACCGGTGTGATAGCGATAGTACTTATCTTCGAGTTTGTTGCCCGTGAGAATGACTTTGTCGCAGTTGATTATGATAACGTGGTCGCCGCAGTCGACGTTGGGAGTGTATTGTGGTTTATTTTTGCCCTTCAAGATAGTAGCAACTTGAGAAGCGAGACGACCGAGAACCATATCGGTTGCGTCAACGATGTACCACTTGCTTTCCACTTCGCCCGGCTTTGCCATATAAGACTTATTGTTTTTTGCCATTGAAGACAAATCCTTAGCCATAGTGCTAACCTCCAAAAATTCTGTTTTTGCAAGAGAGTCGGCGTGTTCGGAGGGGCTAGTTCTTCCCACAGTTCATACTTCTTCCAAAAATATGCTTGTTAATAATATTAAATTGCGCGCTATAAGTCAAGCGTTTTTCCACAAAAAGTCCCGATTTTTGCACATTCGGGGCATATTCGGTCGTCGGCACGCAAAATACGGAGTTTTATGCCGCGACTTTTCAACGAACTTTTTGTGAATTTCAGGTTTTCTACGCCGTCAAAACTCAATCGTCATAGCGGCACAATCGAGATTTTCAAGAGACTTCTCTTCTCCGTTCACGAGCGTCTTTCCGCCTTGCGATCCGACGATTTCAAAGGACAGTTTTTCCGTCTTGCAATCGTCGCTCGGCGTTACGGTCAAAGCGTAGCCGCCGTCCGTTTTTCGCATATCAAACGCAACGAATCCCGTCTCGTCGTACATCGTGTACGAGTTTTCGCCCGGATAAATTTTTACGGTCAGATTCTTGAAATCCTTGCAGTTGAGTCTGTCTTCTTTGCACACGTCAAGAAGCGGAACGATTCCGCCGTCTTTTACGAAAACGGGATACTGCTCAAACGAGCACTCGATGTCGTATTCTTTGCCGCCGACAAACTTAACTCCGCTGAAAAAGTGCGTCCAGTTTCCTTCGGGAAGCCAGATTTTCATCTTCGTCGCGCCGTTTTTCCCACGCTTTACGACAGGGCAAACGAGCATTTGCTCGCCGAAGAAATACTCGTTGCGCCACTTTTTAGCGTAGGCGTTTTTATCCTTGACGTAGTAGTAAAGCGGACAAACGAGCGGCACACCGTCTTTTGCCGTGCGAACGTTTGCGGTGTAAAGATATGGCAAAAGTCTGTGGCGCAAACGCATAAAATCTTCCGCTATACTTTCCACCGACGGATAATTCCACGGTTCTTTGCTCGCAGATTTGTTGTTTGAATGCAAGCGATTCACGGGTGAGAACACGCCGAACTGCAACCATCTGAGATACAATTCCTGATTGCCTTTGCCGAAAAGATGTCCGCCGATGTCGTGCGACCACCAGGTGTAGCCGGCGTTTGACGCAAGCGCGGTGAAATACGGCTGAATTTTAAGACTGTTCCAGCACACGACAGCATCTCCCGAAAAACCGAGCGGATAGCGATGCGAGCCGAGCCCCGAATATCTTGACAAAATTATGCCGTCTTTGCCGTCTCTGCAAATGTCCAGCGTGTGATAATGGTTGAGAAGCCAAAGCGGATCGAGATTTTTCATCTTCGATTTCGTGCCTTGCTGCCAGTCTATCCACCAAAAATCGACGCCTTCTTTTTCGTACGGATGATGCAAAATATCAAAATACGCGTTCAAAAACTTCTCGTCCGTCAAATCGAACTCGACAGTTTTCTTGGTTGCAGGGTCTATGTCGCACGCTTTCGCCATTTCGGGATATTGTTCTTCAAAATAGCGCACGCCGTCGCGCGGGTGCAGATTCATTGTCACCGCAAGGTCTCTCTCTTTCAAATCCGCAAGGAATTTTTTGTGGTCGGGGAACAACTCTTTCTCAAACGTGTATCCCGTCCACCCTGCGCCTTGAAAAGACTTGTAATCTGCGTCCTTCGGCGCGTTTTTGACGATATGCCAGTCCATATCCACCGTTGCAACCGTGAGCGGAACGTCTTTTTTTGCGAACTCGTCCATGAGCGCGATATATTCGTCCTGCGTGTAGGCGTGATAGCGAGACCACCAGTTGCCGAGCGCGTATTTGGGAAGGAGCGGCGTATATCCGCAAAGCGAATAAAACTCTTTAAGTCCGCCGAGATAATCGTCTTCGAACACAAAAATGTATTTGTCCGCATACGTCTTCTCTCTTTGTTTCACAGAGCCGTCTTCCATAAGCAAAACGGATTTGACGTCATCGATTTCACTGACGCCGTTTTTTGCAAACAAACCTTTTCTTATGTGCGAAAGGCAGAAATGGTCCTTTGCTTCTCTTGCGCCCTTCCAACCGAAAAGCACGCCGAACGTGCCGTCGAGCGTGCGCGCCGTGCCGCCGAGATTTTGAGAATTGCTCGCCTTTCTCCAGTCCTTTTCTTCGGAAGTTTTTACGTATACGTTGAGCGAATCAAGGTCAACGCAAAAATAATACTTATCTGTCAAAATCAACACTTTATCTTGCGCTTTTTGCACTGTAAAATGCGGATTTGCGAAGTTTCTGCAAGAAACCATCTGCGTTTTATTGTCGGTGAACGCGCCCCTTTCGACGCGGATAATCCTGTCCGAAAGCACGCTTATTCTTACGTCGTCATACACCAAAACGTTGGCTTCGTTGCAAGGCGCAAGCGTTGTTGCAAATCTCATAATCCGTTCTCCGTTGCGAATGAGCGCACAAAAAACAGCACGCATTTTTCGCTTGTGTATTTCACGAATAATTGTAGCAATTAAAGCACGTTTTGTCAACGACGGGTATACCATATTCGTATGCGCGCGCCGCGCGTTGACACGCTCAGGTAAAAGTGGTATACTTGTTTCACCAAAAGGGGAGAAAATATACAGAAGACATAAATCATGAAAGAAAAATTTCAAAAAACTTTGAATGTTATAAATCGTTTCATTCAATCGGACTATTTCATTTTGTTTGCCGCCGTCATGATACTGATAGGTTGGTGTTTCGACGTTTGGGCTCCTATGCTCGCTGTGCTTGCTCTCGTTGCGATTCTTCCGCTTTTCTTCGGAAAAGGCACGAAACAAGTGCTGTGCGTGGCGATGATGTTCACGCTGATAATCCGCTCCAACCGTCACCGTCTCGACGATTACGCGTGGCTTCTTTTTCTCGTGATAGTTTTGCTTGTGGGCGCGCTGTTCAATCTCATAAGATACAAGCGTTCGCTGTCCCTTCTCTCTCCCAAGAAAATCAAAGGTTTCCATTGCTCGCTTTTGGCACTCGTAATTCCGTTTGCACTCGGCGGCGCAGGTTCTCCCACGGAAAACGCGCTCGCCATTCTGGCGGCTCTCGCACTCGTGCTCGTAGCAGGCACGTCGTACTCGTTCTTCGTCGTGACGCAGGATGAAAAAGACAGAAAAGGCATGGCGGAATACATTCTCAAAGTACTGTTTGCAATGGGTGTGGTGATATGCGCGCAAATGATAGTTTACTTCTCGTCGTTCGACAATTTCGACGAAGTCGTAAACGCCATGATGATGAAAAACGTCGCTCTCGGCTGGGCAGGCCCGAACAACGTCGCTCCGACGTTGAGCATGACGATACCCGCCACGCTTTACTTCTGTATAAAGAAAAACAAAGCGACTCCGCTTTTTGCGATAATGGCGGCACTCGAATACGTCTTTATCGTTTCAACGGGTTGCCGCGGCGCAATTTTATTCACAACAATCGCAATGCCCGCTATGTGCCTGTACGTTATGGCAAAATCCGAAAACAAGGTGCTTTTCGGCGTGACGCTCAGCGTACTGTTCGCGGCGATTGTTTTTGTCTGCGCATATTACGGCGAGTACGTAAGCAAAATATTGACCACCATTCTCAACAAAGGTCTCGACAGCAGCGGCAGAGTGGAAATGCTTTATCCCGAAGCAATCGAAGTCTTCAAAAAATGGCCGATTTTCGGTTCGGGTTGGGACTATCATCTCGGCGGCATGGCTCACAACAACTACACGCCGTACTGGTATCACTCAACCGCTCTGCAAATCCTTGCCAC
>CALGEU010000136.1 GCA_937881285.1 uncultured Clostridia bacterium
AGGACAGGGCAGAAAGTGCCTATAATGCCGAAGAAATTGCGAAAAAAGAAGAGAAGCGCAAGCCGCGTAAGCCGCTTTCGACGGATGCAAAGAAGTTTCTCGGACTCTTCATATTCGTTGCGATACCACTTCCTATGACGGGCGCATGGACAGGCTCGTGCGTGGGCAGTTTTCTCGATTTCCCCGTGTGGAAAGCGTCTCTTGCCGTGTTTTTCGGCAATATAATCGCAGGGCTTATTCTCACGATGATTGCGTGGTTCATTCCGCAGCAATACGCCGACGTATTTCTTTACGGATTCGTGATTCTTGCAATCGCAATCGCAGTGACGTTGTATTTCACGCGCAACAAACGCAAAGAGCGCAAGGAGAGAGAAGAACTCGAAAAATACCACAATAAGAGTGAATACGAACTCGCCGTGCTCAAAAAAGAAGCCGCCGAAGACGGAAAAGTGCTTATAAAGAAAGAATACGTCGATGAAAACGGCGATACGCACATCGTCATCGGCAAAGACGAAAAACGAAACAAAAACGTCGTCGACAAAGACGACCCCATTTGATTATGCCGCTTTTCAATGACGCAATCATTTGATAATAAACGGTTGTGTTTTTCATTGATAGGTTGTATAATATGGGCGAAATAAAATTTTGGGAGGCAAATACAATGCCATTAGTAACTACAACCGAAATGTTCAAAAAAGCGTATGCAGGCGGTTATGCAATCGGCGCATTCAACGTCAACAACATGGAAATCATCCAAGGTATCGTTGAAGCGGCAACCGAAGAACAAGCCCCGCTCATCCTTCAAGTGTCTTCCGGCGCAAGAAAGTACGCAAACACCACTTATCTCACAAAGATGGTTGAAGCAGCGGTGGAAACCAGCGGTCTTCCTATCTGCTTGCACCTTGACCACGGCGACAGTTTTGCACTCTGCAAAGACTGTGTGGACAGCGGTTTCACTTCCGTCATGATCGACGCAAGCGCACATCCGTTCGCAGAAAATATCAGCATCACGAAGCAAGTCGTTGAATACGCACACGACCACGGCGTAGTTGTCGAAGCAGAACTCGGCAAACTCGCAGGCATCGAAGACGCAGTCAACGTTGCCGCAAAAGACGCAGCGTTCACCGATCCCGATCAAGTTCAGGAATTCGTCGAAAAGACCGGTGTTGACTCTCTTGCAATCGCAATCGGCACGTCCCACGGCGCATACAAGTTCAAAGGTCAACCCCAACTTCGTTTCGACATTCTCGAAGAAGTCGGCAGACGTCTTCCCGGATTCCCGATCGTTCTTCACGGCGCATCTTCCGTCCCGCAAGAACTTGTTGCAAAAATCAATCAATACGGTGGCAGCATGCCCGGCGCACAAGGCGTCCCCGAAGACATGCTCCGCAAAGCAGCGTCCATGGCAGTCTGCAAGATCAACATCGACTCCGACTTGCGTCTTGCAGTCACCGGTGCAATCCGCGAACACTTCGCACTCAATCCGTCTCACTTCGATCCGCGTCAATATCTCGGACCGGCAAGAGATGCAGTGAGAGAAGTTGTTAAGCATAAGATTGTGGACGTTCTTGGTTGCGACCACAAAGCATAAGCCGTCAAATAGCGCCTAATTTTGTCAGTGCCCCGAGCCTGTCAACTCATGTACGAAAGTACATTAGGGTTGTCATTCTCGGGGCACTTTCTCATTATGCATCTATTTGACGGCTTATGCAAACCTACAAGGCACTAGGCGTTGCCCCAAAGGGCTTTTCCTTGTTCTTCATCTGTTTTGTGCCGTTAGTTATATATGATAAGTTAAATATGGTTGTTGAATGAATATTATAATAGATTTTCATCGCGCACTTTTAATTGAAAGGACACGGCATCTTTTGCCGTGGCTTTGAAAGTTACATAAGATTTTCGGGATTTAAGCCAAAGAGTTCTGGTAGTACGAAACGTCCGTCTTTGCGCACGAGAACGTCGTCAAACCAGATTTCGCCGCCACCGAACTCGGGTGTTTGACAGAGAACCAAATCCCAGTGAACGGCGCTCTTATTGCCGTTTGGCGCGTCGTCATAGCAACATCCGGGAGTGAAGTGGAAAGAGCCGCTTATCTTCTCGTCAAAAAGAATGTCGCCGATTGCTTTCGTGACGTAAGGATTTACTCCTAGCGCGAATTCTCCGACGTATCTTGCGCCGTCGTCGGTGTCGAAAATAGCGTTTGCTTTTTCGCTGTTGTTTGCGGTTGCCTTGACGATTTTGCCGTCTTTGAATTCGAGACGAACGTTTTCGAAACGGAATCCGTTTTCGATTGACGGAACGTTGTAACTAATCACGCCGTTGACGCTGTCCTTGACCGGAGCGGTGTATACTTCGCCGTCGGGGATATTGCATGCGCCGTCGCATTTGATGGCGGGTATCCCTTTTATAGAGAACGTCAAATCGGTGTCTTTCGCAAGAATGTGTACTTTATCCGTCTTATTCATCAAATCAACCAGCGGATTCATCGCATCGCTCATCTTTTTGTAATCAAGACAGCAGACCTTGAAGAAGTAGTCTTCAAACGCTTCGGTGCTCATTCCTGCCAGTTGGCTCATGGACGGAGTGGGGTAGCGCAAAATGACCCAGCGCGTGTGCGCAACGCGTCTGTCGCTGTGCACGGGCGTGCCGTAACGTTTGTCGTACTCCTGCATTATGCTTTCCGGTACGTCGGACAATTCGTAACTGTTGTCTCCGCCGCGTATGCCGATATAACAGTCCATTTTGTCCATAAAATCGGCGTCGCGTTTTGCCCACATATCCAGCATTTCGGGCGTTGCTCCCATAAGAAGTTCGCGTTCGAGTCTCTTGTCAATTACGTTGAGAAACGGAATGCCGCCCACTTTGTACACTTCGCGGATGATACAGGCAGGCAACTGCTCGCCGCAACCGATTGCGTCAATCCACACTTTGTCGCCTTTGCTGACGTGGATAGAGTAGTTGACCAAATTGTGTGCAAGCACCTCTTGCCTTTTATCTACGATCATAAAAACCACCTATAAAATATTTAATGCAATAATTATACCACAAAACTCGCGCTTGTAAATGCAAAACGGCAAAAAACAAACGCCGCTCCAAGAGTAGCGCTTGCCGTGTGTTATTTGACGTTATTGTTTTTCACAAACATTGCCGTTGGAAGTTACGAGATTTCCGTTTTCGTCGATGGAAAGTTGCATCAGCGACTTATCGGGCTTGAAGAGCGTAACGACTTTCTTTGCAGGATCCCAAATATACGTTCCCGACAAAAGCGGAGCATTGGAATTGACGTTTCTGAAGTCGTATCTTGCGTTTGAGAGTATCAACAGTATATCGTTAAATTTGTATGTTCCGTCCACCTTTGCAATTCGATTGAATTGAGCGTATTGCATCGTTGCTTGCGGTTGCGCTTGTTTAGGCATCGGCGCAATCTTGTATTGTATCATGATTTTCGACTTTTTAGCGGCGAATTCGTCCTCTGTGATTATCTGGCAGTCAAGTAGTTTTTTTAGATTATCCAACTCTACTGCGCCTTGGTGTAGTAACACAAACGAATTTTCTTTTTCTGCTTGTTGTGCAAGCACAGATTTTCTGTCTGTTTCTTTCATGACAAGGTATATGATCGAGAGAATGAAATTTACAATACTGATAATTGTGCATATTATTGGCAGACAAATTATTGGAAGAGTTCCATCTTGAAATTCACAGTCGATTGCGCTGAAAGAAAAGAAAACGGCACCCCAAGCACATAGAAATATACTCCCTATTGAAAATAATTGTTTTCTTTGAGTTTTTAGAAGATATGATAAAAGGGAAAATGCCAATGCAAATAGCAGTGCAAATGCACCGCCGATAGCCATTCCGCCACCAAATGTAAAGCCAACATAATTGCCGTATGAAGATAGGATATCAGTCTCAAATAATACACTACCGCATATAATGCCGAATAATGTTCCAACGGAAAACAAAGCGGACGTTATAATAAAAAGTTTTTTGTATTTTGGTTCAATTAGGTTATTCATTGATTAAGTATTTTCTCCTTTATGTAATTGAATTCATCTTGGGATATAACGTTTTGGTCGAGCAAGTTTTTATATTCCAAAAGCGTTTGAGTGTTATCTTGAATTGGTTGAGTGTTTTGAGGGGTGGTAGTCGAATTGTATTTTTTATTAAATTCGTGATCGGGCATAGTAAACAAAATTATGCAGTCAATAAATGCCATAATTGCAGGTATGCACGTCCAAGAAAATAACAAATATAGAATGCCGGCAGTCGTTTGATTTAGATAAAATTTGTGTATTCCCATACCACCGAGAAAAAGAGCCAAAAGCCCAGCGGTCGTTTTGTTTTTCATTGTTGATTCTCCTTCATAAACTTGTACAAAATACTTGTACTTTTTAACACATTGTACAAAAAACTTGTACTATTGTCAATATGAAAAACGAAATAGGTGAAAATATCAAAGCGTTGAGAAAAATGCACGGTATGACTCAAGGAGACTTGGCATTGCTTTTGGGCGGAAAGAAGAGTTTGGTTTCAAATTATGAGAACGGATACAGTACGCCCGATATCTTTACGCTCATAAAACTTGCGGACATTTTCGACGTGTCGCTAGACGAACTTGTCGGACGAAAATGAATTAAAATGTAACGACGTCCTAAGGGGCGTTTTTTTATTTATGCAATATGCAAAAATGTTGCTTTTTGGCAGTGGTGTGGTATAATTGTGTCAGAAAATCATAAAGGAAGGCTTTTTTATGGAACTTACCTATAAAAGACAAAACGCATACGCTTTGGCTGACGAAAACGAACTCAAGGCTATAAGCGAATACGCACAAGGCTACAAAAAGTTTCTCGACAACGGCAAAACCGAGAGAGAAGTCGTGGCAGAATCCGTCGAAATAGTCGAAAAAGCGGGTTATAAGCCCTACGTTCTCGGTGACAAAATCAACGCCGGAGACAAACTCTATTACAACAATCGCGGCAAAGGCTTGTTCATTTTGAGAGCAGGCACGGCAGACTTGGCAAAGAACGGCGTTCGTATTCTCGTTGCGCACGTAGACAGCCCGAGACTTGACTTAAAACAAGTTCCGCTTTTTGAAAAGGCAGGTCTTGCATATCTTAAAACGCACTATTACGGCGGCATCAAGAAGTATCAATGGCTCACCATTCCGCTTGCGCTTCACGGAGTAATCGCACTCAAAGACGGCAGCAAAGTCACCGTCAGAGTCGGTGAAGAAGAGTCAGACCCCGTGTTTTACATCACAGACCTTCTTCCGCACCTTTCTCAAGAACAGGTCACGAAGACCATTGCGGAAGGTTTCCCTGCGGAAAATCTCAATCTTCTCGTCGGCGGCATTCCTGTCAAAGACGACGACAAGGACGCAGTGAAGAAAGGAGTGCTTGCAATTCTCAATGAGAAATACGGCGTGACAGAAGAAGATTTTATTTCTGCAGAACTCGAAGCAGTGCCGGCAGTCAAAGCAAAAGACGTCGGATTTGACAGAGCGTTCGTTGCAAGTTACGGCCACGATGACAGAGTTTGCACATATCCGGAAATCACCGCAACTCTCGAAACCGAAACCGACCAAACCGTGCTTTGCATACTCGCAGACAAAGAAGAAATCGGCAGCGAAGGCAACACCGGTATGCAATGCGTGCTTATCAACGACCTTCTCAATGAAATCGCGAAGAGTTACGGCGTAAATCCGTCCGTGCTCCGCGAACATTCCAAGTGCATTTCGGCAGACGTCACGGCAGGTTATGACCCTGCATACGCTTCCGCTTTTGAAGAAATGAACGCAGGTTTCGTCAACAACGGCGTCACGATGAACAAATTTACGGGCGCGCGCGGCAAGTCCGGAAGCAACGACGCAAGTGCGGAATATATCGGATATTTGCGTGGAGTTTTCGCAAAAGAAAATATCGTATGGCAAACGGGTGAACTCGGAAGAGTGGATCTCGGTGGCGGCGGAACGGTTGCAAAATTCATTGCAAACATGAACATCGACACCGTGGATATGGGCGTCCCCGTTCTTTCTATGCACGCTCCGTACGAACTCATTTCCAAAGCGGATTTGTACACGGCTCACAAAGCGTTCAGCGCATTCGTCAAATAAGCACACGACCGAAATAAGCAGTAATATCTTTGCTTAAAACTTGAAAAACATTATAAAAAAGACTTGCTATTGCAAGTCTTTTTTGTTGAAGAATTTTGTTTTTAATCTGCAAAATCGAATGTTTATTAACGTAAAACGCATGATAAACGATGTTTTGTGTCGATTAGTCGATTGTTACGATACTGCCGTTTCTTGAGAACTTTGCTTCAAAGAAAGCCTTTGCACAGTCGTGCATTTTGTCGATGTCTTTTGCTCCGACGGTTTCGACGGCAGAGTGCATGGCAAGTTGCGCAAGACCTATATCCGCCGCATTCATAGACAAGTTTGCGCTTGTCATAAGACCTATTGTTCCGCCGCAACGAATGTCCGAATGATTGCAATAATCCTGATGTTCGATGCCTGCTTTGTCGAGAATGGTCTTCATCATTGCGCTTGAAAGTCCGTCCGTCGAATAGTTGACGTGATGTTTGATTACGATGCCTTTGTTGAGATACACGCGTTCTTTCGGGTCCATTTTTTCGGGGAATGCGGGATGCGTTGCATGGGCGTTGTCGATCGAAAGAATAAAGCCGTTTTCACATGCGGACACAAAATCGTCTTCGTCCTTGCCAAGCGCGCGGGTTATCTTTCTCAGCACACGTTCAAGAAGTGCGGAGTTTGCGCCTTGTTTCGTTTCGCTTCCGATTTCTTCGTTGTCGAAACAGCACGCAATAGCGATATTTTTCGGCGTGCAATCGCAAAGGGCAAGCAGAGAAGTGTATACGCTCGTCAGATTGTCTATGCGCGGAGACGAAATAAATTCTCCGTTTACGCCGTTCTTGTACGCTTCGGTTGCAGGCACGACGTAAAGATCTGCGTCAACCACTTTGCCGTCGGTGAGCGTGGAATACACGTCTTTTGCGTCTCCGAGCAATGGCAACATATCCTTTTGCACGCTTACGGAGAATCCGTCGTTGACAGTGGGGTTGTGGTGAATCGCAAGGGACGGTATCGTGACGAAGTAGTCGCTTTCAACCACTTTTTGAACGAGTTTGCCGTCGTGTTCTTCGATGATTCTGCCTGCGATTTTAAGCGGCGCGTCAATGAAAGAATAAAGAATTAGTCCGCCGTATTTTTCCACGTTCACGCGCTTGCCTTCGCACGAGTCGACGAGTTCGTTGCCCTTGACGTGCAAAGACGGGGAGTCCGTGTGGCTTCCTGCGATGTTGAAAGCAAAATTCTCGCCGACTACGAACGCAATCACGCAAGTGCCGTTCTTCGTTACGTAATACTTTCCGCCTTTTTTGAGTTTCCATGCATCGGCAAGATCGAGTTCGCAAAATCCATTCTTTTCAAGAATGAAAACGCTGTGTCTCACCGCATGGTACGCCGTGTATGATTTTGACAAAAAACTGCAAATATCCATAAATATCAGTCCTTGTTGAGTGTTATGTTATAATAATAATCCGTATCGAAGATAAAATCAAGCGCGAAACGCCACGAAAATCCGCGACCTTGAAACAACGAGATAAAATCTGTTGCAAAATACCGAAAAGTGTACTATAATAACCGAGCAATCGAAAATTATTCCCTTTTGTACGGAAGTGTATCGAAGTGGTCATGGCAAACGCACGGCGTGCCATATATGACCACATGCAACACAAAAGAATTAACATGGAAGTGTATCGAAGTGGTCATGGCATACGCACGGCGTGCCATATATGACCACATGCAACACAAAAGAATTAACATGGAAGTGTATCGAAGTGGTCATAACGGCCCGCACTCGAAATGCGGTAACGGGGTAACTCGTTCGTGGGTTCGAATCCCACCGCTTCCGCCACGAAAAGCAATCCTGCGAAACCCGTAGGGTTGTTTTTTCTTTATACTCGCTACCGTGTTTGCACGAGTTGACGAGTATATAAGAAAAGAAATAATGCGTAGCATTGCAGGATGGTCTGACGCGGCAAGAACCATCCGTAGGACGGGTGGGATGTTTTTTTCGCAGAAAAAACTTACACCACCGCTTCCGCCAAGTTGTACCCAACTGAACCCACAAAAGTTCGGTTGGGTACTTTTTTTACGATTACGGGTTCAAATCTCATTGTGTCACCGAGTGGGATTCGAACCCGTTATCAACGCAGATAATAACAACATTGAGAATTTTGGAATAATAAAACATTGATAAAAATGTATTCAGTGAAAATTTTTGCAAAATGTTGCAGTTTTTTTGTAATACGATATTGACACAAGCGCAATGACACAAGCGCAATATGATTGTAAATAGTGGGCAGAAAACAAATAGGCTTGTTTATTATCTTGGTAATAAAGATGAAAAAATAATGGCATAATTACTTGTAATTTAGGGAATTAATTGATATGATATAAACACAAATGTTCCCTAAAACAAAAAGGAAAATGAAAATATGATAAACCGTTTTGAATTAATACAGGATTTATTAAGGTCGAAAGCCGAGTGTCAAGCAAGGTTAAATCTTATCCCATATGATGGCACAATAGAAATAAAAGAAATCGGTGCGAAAAAATATTTATATATTCGAAAACGTAACAACGGCAAGGTTTCATCAACATATGTGGGGCCATATTCCGAAGAACTTCATCAAGTCCTGCTAAAAAGCATAAAGGATGCAAGGGAAATAAAAAAAGCAATTCGTGATATTGAAAAGAAACTTGCATCTTACGGTTATAGTCAAGACGAGCTCTCGGCAAATGTTGTGTTAAATATAGATTTTGCGCGCGCAAATATGAAATCTATTATTTATGACCAAGCCGTGTTGGAAGGTGTTGCTACAACATTCCCGGATACTGAACTCATAATTGACAACGGAAAAGTTAATAACGTAAGCGCGGAAGATGTGCAGAAGATTCTGAATTTGAAACACGCATGGGAATTTGTGCTGGATAAAGACGTAATTCTATCAGAAACAAATTATTACGTTTGTCAATATATTGCAAGATTAGTAAATGAAGGCTTTTATCAGCAAGGCGGTCGAATCAGGGCAGTACCCGTAACAATAGGTGGCACATCATATGTTCCGCCTATTCCGATTGAACATCAAGTAAAAGAAGACATTGATAACATCATAAAAAGTAGTGCAGATGTCGTTCAAGTTGCGATTGAATTAGCGTTGTATGTAATGAAAACGCAGATTTTTAATGACGGGAACAAACGTACGGCAATAATATTTGCAAATCATTATCTGATTGCGCACGCAGGTGGGGTAATGGTTGTTCCCCAAAATCTTGTTTCTGAATACAAAAAAATGCTTGTTAAGTATTACGATGGCACAGATGAAGAAGCAATAAAATCATTCATGAGAGAAAAGTGTCTCAAAACATTTTAATGGATTTAGAAAAAAGAATGAGAGCCCGGTATAAAAGCAGGACTCTCGTTCTTTTATTATTGCTATTTGAGAGAAGTGTAAATTCTTACAAAAGTTTGACAAAATTGTGGGATTTGGGCGGATTGTGGCGGAATATTTTGCAAAGTGTAAAGAATTTGTCAAGACTTGGGCGGCGGAAATGTGAGATAATATAGCCATAAAACAAAGGAGAAGGTTTTATGGGAAAAGTCGTTGCGCTGACCGGCGCGAGCGGAAATATGGGACTTGAGACGTTGACTCAACTTATGCAGAGTGACGTCGTAGACAAGATGAAGGTTTTGCTTCTTAAAGAGCACAGAGAAAAGAAAGACGCAAAGGCGTGGAAGCGCAGATACGGCACGCGTATCGAGATAATCTTCGGTGATATTGCCGAAATGGAAGATTGCCGAAAACTCGTTGCAGGAAGCGATTACGTGCTCAATCTCGCAGCCGTGATTCCGCCGACTGCCGATCACTATCCGGTGGAGACAGACCGATGCAATCATATCGGCGCGAAAAACATCGTAGACGCAGTGAGCGAAATAAAGGAAAATCAGCCGAAACTGGTGCATATATCGACGGTTGCGATTTATGGAAACCGCAACTACAAACACCCGTGGGGAAGAGTCGGAGATCCGCTCATTTCAAGCACGTACGACGAGTATTCGGCAAGCAAAATCAAAGGGGAAAGATACGTAATTGACAGTGACGTCGTCAACTGGGCGGTGCTTCGTCAGACCGGGATGCTTCATTCTAAAATGCTCACCAACAACATGAAAGACGGACTGATGTTTCACACCTGTTTCAACGCTCCGATAGAGTGGGTGACAGCGCGTGACAGCGGCCTTCTTATGCGCAGGCTCGTCGAAAAAGACGCAAGCGGACAACTCGAAAGCAAGTTTTGGAAGAAGTGCTACAACATAGGCGGCGGCGCGTGCAACAGAGTTACGGGCTACGACACTTTTGACGAAGGATTCAAGATTATTGGCGGTTCGACGCAAAAATATATGAAACCGCAATGGAATTCTATCCGCAATTTCCACTGTATGTGGTTTCAGGACAGTCATATTCTCAACGACTATTTCGACTTCCAACACGAAGACGTAAAAGACTATTGGCAAGAGATTCTCTCAACGCACCGCTATTATACGCTCGGCAAAATCGTGCCGGCAAAACTCGTGTCCAAACTTGCGATCGAAAGGCTTCTAAAAGACGACAATGCGCCGAGATACTGGGTCAACACGAAACAGGCGGGCAAGGTCAAGGCGTTTTTCGGGAGCAAGGAAAATCTCAAATGTATGCCGACAGACTGGGCGCATTTTCCGATTCTGTGCCACGGACAACTTGCCGACGGCGACATCGATTACGACGATATGCGTGACATAACGAAACTCAAAGAACACGGATATATTCTCGATCACGGCTACGACGAGACGAAGCCCGACGAAGAACTCGACATAGAAGATATGCGACAGGCGGCGGCTTTCCGCGGCGGAAAGTGCTTGTCCGAAAGTATGACGAAAGGCGATTTGTACACGAAACTCGAATGGGAATGTCACGACGGACATCGCTTCTTTGCGTCTCCGTATTGCGTGCTCAAAGCAGGACACTGGTGCCCCGAATGTTGTCAACCTTCGCCGTGGGATTACGACAGATTGTCAAAGTTTATGCCGTTCTACGCGCAGGTGTGGTACGACACTCACGCAAAGGGAGAAAATTGCACGTATTTCTACGACAAAGACCACAATGCAAGATATACACAGTTTTAAGGAGAGAGTATGAAAAACGCGATAATCTACGTTTTTTCGGGCACAGGCAACACGAAAAAGGCGTGCAATATATACAAGACGGAATTTGAAAAACACGGAGTGACTACGACCGTTTACGACGTGAAAAAAGGCTTTGAAAATCTTCCGAATCCGAACGATTACGATTTGGTTGGGTTTGGCTATCCGATACACGGTTTCAACGCTCCCGAGATATTTTTGCAACTTGCAAAGAAGTTGCCTGCCGCAAACAATGCGGACAAGACAGGCAAGAAAGAATATTTCATAGTCAAAACGTCGGGAGAGCCGCTCAAAGTCAACAACGTTTCGTCGATAAAATTCAATTCGATTATGAAAAGAAAAGGATACGTCGCAGGCAGCGAGTATCACTACGTCATGCCGTACAACATGATTTTTCGCCATACGGACGAGCGAGCGTACGATATGAACGAAACTCTCAAAGCGCTTGCGCCGATAGAAGCGAGAGAAGTGCTTGCGGGAAAAGTGCATAAACTCGAAAAAGTCCCTTTCGGTGCGTTTGTGGCATGGGTGGTGCGCATAGAACATCCGGCAATGAAAGTGAACGGCAGATTTTTCAAGGTTGACGAAGACAAATGCGTCAGATGCGGACTTTGCGTGAAAAATTGTCCCGAAAACAACATAAAGATTGACGAAAACGGCAAATTCCGTTTCGGCGGAGACTGCGTTATGTGCACGAGATGTTCATTCAACTGCCCCAAAGACGCTTTCGATATAGGCATGCTAAACGGTTGGAGAGTCAACGGAAAGTATTCTTTTGAAAAACCTGTCGAAAAGGAAGTGGATAAGCATGCGTGGTATTGCAAAAAGGCGTACGCCCGATATTTTGAAAATGCGAAAGAAAAAATCGCTTCCGATATGGAAAAATGAGAAAATATGGTGTACAATGTGGGTAAGGAGACAAAAATGAGAAAGATATTGATTGCAGAAGACAACGTCGAAATTTCCGATATGATGAAAAGTTATCTTGTCAAGGCGGGACACGAAGTGTATCAGGCGTTTGACGGATTGCAGGCTCTTGCGATGGCAAAAGAGATAAAACCCGACCTTGCGCTTCTTGACATAATGATGCCGGGCGCAGACGGATATCAGGTGTGCGAGACGCTCAGAAAAACGATGAACATGCCGATAATAGTCGTGTCGGCAAGGGTTGCGGAAGAAGACAAGGTGCGCATGTTTGATTTGGGTGCTGACGACTATATCACGAAGCCGTTTTCTTTCAAAGAAATGGTCATGAGAGTAGCGGCGCAACTTCGCAGATATTACGAGTTCAACACGGCAAATTTGCAGGAAGACCGCCACTACGGAAACCTTATGATTTCGTCGTCAAGATACGAAGTCAAAGTTGACGGAGAACCGCTCAACCTTACCGCAAAAGAATTCAAAATTCTCGACTATCTCACTCTTCACGAAAATCAGATTATGTCAAAACAAAGACTCATCGACGACGTGTGGGGGATTGACGAATATATAGACGAAAACACGGTTGCCGTGACCATTGCAAGACTTCGCGACAAACTCGCAAAAGTCGGCGTTTCAAACGTCGTAACCGTGTGGGGATTGGGCTATAAGTGGCAAGACTGATTCGGAAATCCGATTGCAAAATCGGAAACAAAGTCTTGTTAAATCGGCAAATCTTATAGTTTGTAAGCGTGATGTTTTAGCAAAAGGAAGATTTGTAAGGAATAACCGAATTGTCACTTTATAATATCAAAAAGCACAAATAAAGACTTGAATATGAAAAGAAAGCAGATTGTAAAAATCGAAAGAACGCTTATGCGTTTTCAGGACGGAGACCTTTACACGCCCGTTGAACTTGACGGTGTGGGGGTCTATCACGCCATTGCAAAACGTCTTGAAACGTTGCGTCTTACGATGCTCAATCTTGCCGACAGTGAAGTGGAGTTTTCAAGAAGAACAAACAAATCTATTGCGGCTGTCGCGCACGATATGAAGACGCCGCTTTCCATCATTTCGGGATACGCCGAGTGCATAAGCGACGGAATGGACGACAAGGATTATCCTGCGCTGATTTTGCAAAAAACACAGCAAATGAACGACATGGTCATTGCACTCGTGGAGTCGTCTCATCAGCAACTCGAAAAGGAAGGCGCACACAAATTTTTGCACGATTCGCGCGTGCTTTTCGGCAAGATTATGGAAAAGGTTCGTCCGCTTGCCGAGAGCAAAAACATAAAACTGAAAGTCGGCAAAATTCCGAGCGAGCGTATACGCGCCGACGAACAGCAAATGGAACGAGTCATGCAAAATCTCGTGTCCAACGCGGTGAAGTATTCGCCCGAATGTTCTACGGTGAAAGTGCGCTTTCACAGGTGGGGTAAAAAACTCGTTATTTGCGTGCAAGACCACGGCATCGGTATTTCAAAGGAAAGCCAGCCGCTTATATTCGACCAGTTTTACACCGAAGACAAGTCCCGTTCTAGCGGCAACAGTCAGGGAGTGGGACTTTACGTCGTGAAAGGCATCGTGTATGAGCACGGGGGAACGATATCCGTCAGAAGCAAAAAGGGCAAGGGAAGCACTTTTTACGTGCAGTTGCCCGTCGAACCTGCGCTCAATGAAAAAATTTCTTACACAGGACGCTTTGACAGAAGACCGCTGTGGCAGAAGATTATATGGGAATTTTTCACGGGGTGGGCTTTTGCAAGCGTATACCGCATTGCAAAATTTTTCGAGACGAGATGTATATCCACTCTCGTTGCGGGGATTTTGTGCATCGGGCTTTTCCCGTTTATATGGCTCGTCGATTTTATGAGTATAATAGTGTACGGTAGAATAACGTTTCTTGCCGATTGAAAGAGCGTCGCGTGACGCTTTTTTCTTGCAAACGTACAAAAATCGCCGATTTTTGCGGCATAAAACGGCAGGGAAGCGTATGTCGATAAAAAAATACGCAAATTATAGTTGCATATTTTTTATAATAATTGTAAAATAATCACGGTTGAAAAATATTTTATTTCAATCGAATATGGAATACACCTTTATGGAGGAACTTATAATGGCAAACGTAAAAGTCGCTATCAACGGTTTTGGTCGTATCGGACGTCTCGCGTTCAGACAAATGTTCGGCGCAGAAGGTTATGAGATCGTGGCAATCAACGATCTTACCAGCCCCAAAATGCTCGCACATCTCTTGAAGTACGATTCAACTCAAGGCAACTATGCAAATTCTCACACGGTCGAAAGTTGTGAAGCAGTTCTCAACGAAGACGGCACTGTGAAAGAAGACGGTTACATCGTCGTCGACGGCAAGAAGATCACCATCTATGCAAAAGCAAAGGCGGCAGAACTTCCGTGGGGCGAACTCGGTGTCGACGTCGTTTTGGAATGCACCGGTTTCTACACTTCAAAAGCAAAAGCACAAGCACACATCGACGCAGGCGCACGCAAGGTTGTCATCTCTGCTCCCGCAGGCAACGACCTTCCCACCATCGTTTACAACGTCAACCACAAAACGCTCAAAGCGACTGACACCATCATCTCCGCTGCAAGTTGCACCACCAACTGCCTTGCACCTATGGCAAAAGCACTCAACGAGTATGCTCCTATCATGAGCGGTATCATGACCACCGTTCACGCATACACCGGTGACCAAATGCCCCTTGACGGTCCGCAAAGAAAAGGCGATTTGAGAAGAAGCCGCGCAGCAGCAATCAACATCGTCCCCAACAGCACCGGCGCTGCAAAAGCAATCGGTCTCGTTATCCCCGAACTCAACGGCAAACTCATCGGTTCTGCACAACGCGTTCCGACTCCGACCGGTTCGACCACCATTCTCGTGGCAGTTGTCAAAGGTCAAGCAACAGTTGAAGGAATCAACGCAGCAATGAAAGCAGCAGCAACCGAATCTTTCGGTTACAACACCGACCAAATCGTTTCTTCCGACATCATCGGCAGCCGTTTCGGTTCTATCTTCGATGCAACGCAAACCATGGTTGCTCCTATGGAAGACGGCAACACCCAAGTTCAAGTGGTTTCCTGGTACGACAACGAGAACAGCTACACTTCTCAAATGGTTCGTACTATCAAGTACTTCTCTGAACTCAAATAAAAATCAACGCAAGTTTACGAGCGGCACGCAGAAATGCGTGCCGTTCTTTTTATTGCGTTGA
>CALGEU010000137.1 GCA_937881285.1 uncultured Clostridia bacterium
AGACCATTCTCGAAGCGCTCAACACCGACCTTGTGTGCGACGCTATCAACACCGCAATGCGTGAACTCTTCTTGCAAATCGTTTACGGCAGAACGCAATCCGCATTCTCCGAAGGCGGTCTCGTCATCGGCGCAGGTCTCGAAGATCTCGGCAAAGGCACGAGAAGCCAAGTCGGCACGATGTACTCCACCGTTGCAAAAGGACCCCGTTATCTCGAAATGGCTGAAGGTTACGTCACGAAAGTCGCTCTCGACGACCACGACGAAATCATCGGTTATCAATTCTGCAAACTCGGCGTGTTCATGGAAATGATAAAGAAAGGCGTCGACGCAAACGAAGCACTTGCAAAATGCACCGGCACCTACGGCAGATACAAAGCCGAAGATGGCGCTGTGAAGTGGATTGACCCACGCCATGAATAAGGAGATTCAACTATGAGTGTCACATTTGAAGGTTATGAAAGAAGAATAGACAAAATCAACAAAGTTCTTGCTCAATACGGCATCAAAGACCTTGAAGACGCAAGAGCGATTTGCCTTGAAAAAGGCGTTGATTGCGAAGCAATCGTCAAAGGCGTGCAACCCATCTGCTTTGAAAACGCCGTTTGGGCATACACCGTCGGTTGCGCAATTGCAATCAAGAAAAACTGCGTGAACGCTGCAGACGCCGCAGAAGCAATCGGCGAAGGACTTCAATCCTTCTGCATCCCCGGTTCTGTCGCAGAACAACGTCAAGTCGGTCTCGGACACGGCAATCTCGCAGCAATGCTTCTCAGAGAAAGCACCAAGTGCTTCGCATTCCTTGCAGGTCACGAATCCTTTGCGGCAGCAGAAGGCGCAATCGGCATCGCAAGAACCGCAAACAAAGTCAGAAAGACTCCCCTTAAAGTCATTCTCAACGGTCTCGGCAAGGACGCTGCGTTCATCATCTCCCGTATCAACGGCTTCACTTACGTTCAAACCAAAATGGACTACTACAAGGGCGAAGTGTCCGTCGTCAAAGAAACAGCATACTCCAACGGCGAAAGAGCCGCTGTCAAAGTGTACGGCTGCGACGACGTCACCGAAGGCGTTGCTATCATGCGTCTTGAAGACGTTGACGTCTCCATCACCGGCAACTCCACCAACCCGACTCGTTTCCAACACCCCGTCGCAGGCACTTACAAGAAATGGTGCGTTGACCACGGCAAGAAATACTTCTCCGTGGCATCCGGCGGTGGCACGGGCAGAACTCTTCACCCGGACAACATGGCAGCAGGTCCCGCATCTTACGGCATGACCGACACGATGGGCAGAATGCACTCCGACGCACAATTTGCAGGTTCTTCTTCAGTCCCCGCACACGTCGAAATGATGGGCCTTATCGGCATGGGCAATAACCCGATGGTTGGTGCAAGCGTTGCTTGCGCAGTCGCAGTACAAGAAGGTCTCACGAAGTAAATCTGTTTTGCGCAAAGCAACGAAAGATTGTTTGCGTAGCAAATAGCACCAAAAACCCAAAAGCACCTGCAAAGGTGCTTTTTTGGTGCATAACAATCGGTTGCTTGCGCTGTTGCAGTACAAGAAGGACTCACGAAGTAAATCTGTTTTGCGTAAAGCAACGCTAAATTGTTTGCGTAGCAAACAGCACCAGTAACACAAAAGGCACTCTTTCGAGTGCCTTTTCTGGTGCTTAAAATCGGTTGCTTGCGCAGTCGCTGTACAAGAAGGACTCACGAAGTAAGTTTGCACAAGCGAACGAGCATTTGCTTTGCATAGCAAAGTAGAACCAAAAACCCAAAAGCACCTGAAAAGGTGCTTTTTGGGTTCAGTAAAATGCGGTTGCTTGTGCAGTTGCAGTACAAGAAGGATTGACCAAATAAGAAAAACCTACTAAACAGTAGCATTTTGAAGAATATAGCACCTATCAAGAAATTGCGATAGGTGCTATTTTATATCTAAAAGTGTTCCGTTTGGGAAAAAAATGTAAACAATGTTTACCGTTTGTTTACCGAATTTTCAAAAGGTAAACAAAACCGCTACTAAACAGAGTGCTTTTCACTAAAATCAATCTATGATTTGTTTCGCATTCGGCGTGTCGAGTAAAGTGGAACGAAAGTAAAATAAAAGGCGCAATAGTGCGCGCGCGTTTAATATTCTTTGCGACCTGTCAAATAATCCAAATCTTCATTGAAATAATTTGCGATTTTGCACAAATTTTCAATCCCGATTTCTCGTTGGTTCAACACGTATCGCGATAAAGTTTGTTGCGGAATGCCGATTTCTTTTGCAACCGAACGAATACTTCTGTCACCTATCAACTCTTTCAACCTTTCTGAAAATCTTTCGGAATACATAGTTTTTCTCCTTTTGTAAAATTTTACGCCAAACGGTGTAAAAATATTGACATTACACCAAATGGTGTTATAATAAAAGAAAGGAGAATAAATATGGAAAACAAAAGAAAAATCATTATTGTAGCAACGATTTTGATTATCGTATTATCATTACTTCTCTGCGCTTGCGACGATAATTCAAACAATAATTCAAGTCAATCGGGCAATGGCTCGTCAAATCAAGGAAATTCAAAAAGTAACCCGTTGGAAAGCGCTTATGACACCTTATTCAAAGAGTTCGGCTGGAATTCCTGTTATACACTCGGAAGCGACAAATCTTATCTTCAAGTCGATACAAATCCCTATGATATAGACGATTATTACAACGCCACGAATACTCAAATTCTGAAATCGGCGGTAACGGCGTTGAAACTTCCCGATTATATTTATCAACGCATGTTGAAAACAACCGCTATGCAAGGGCGGCAAGAAGTAACCGTAAACGGAATAACAGTTTCCTGGACATATCACCCTGACAACGGTCTTGAAGCAATGTTTACGATAGCGTAAACGGCAATATTCAAAAAGCGTCTCAAACGAGACGCTTTTTTCTTGACAAATTCCGCTTCTTGCCAAATAATGTTCTCATTAAGTTGATTATATAGTTTATCAAAAGATTATCTATATAAAAGGAGTTTTTATGAAAGTTTGCGATATTCCGTATCAAAGATGCGACGTCGAAACCGTGAAAAAGGCGTATGAAAAGTGCATCGAGAGTATAAAGAACGCAAAATCTGCCGATGAAGTGCTTGCTGCAAGAAAAGAATTGCTCTCTGTCACTGAAGAATTGAACACTGAAAGCGCACTGTCATACATGCGCTGGTCATGCAATACGAAAGACGAGTTTTACAAAGGCGAAAAAGAATACTACGAACAAAACGCGCCGCTTCTTTCCGGCGTGCAAATCGCATATATGCAAGCGATGCTTTCAACGCCGTATCGCGCCGAAGTCGAAAAACGACTTCCCGTCACCGTCTACAAGAACTATGAAGTGTCACTCAAGGCTCTTGACGAGCGCATAGTCCCCGATCTTCAGGAAGAGAGCGCAATCGTCAACGAATACGCACAGTTTATGAGCGAATTCACCGTCGATTTCCGCGGAGAAAAGATGCCTTTGACTATACTTCGCAGATATATGGAAGACGGAGACCGCGAGACGAGAAAAGAAGCGTTCGACGCACTCGGAAAAGTGTTTGAAGAAAACAGCGAAATTCTCGACGGAACGTTTGACAGACTTGTAAAAGTGCGTGACCGTATGGCGAAAAAGATGGGATACAAGGATTTCGTGGAACTTGGCTACTACCGCATGGGCAGACTTTGCTATGACCGCGAAAAGGTGGAAAAATTCCGCCAAAACGTGCTTAAAGACATCGTTCCGGTCGTAAGTCGTATCCGCACCGCCCGCGCAAAGAGTATGGGCATTGACGATATGAAACTTTACGACTACGGAGTGTGCTTTGCAGACGGTGACCCCACGCCTATTCTCAACGCCGAGCAAATGTTTGAAAAAGGTCGTGAAATGTATCACGAAATGAGCAAAGAAACCGGCGAATTCATCGATATGATGATTGAAAACGACGCTTTTGACGTTATGTCCCGCGAAGGCAAATGGGGTGGCGGCTATTGCACGGAATTTGCAAAATACAAACAACCGTTTATCCTTGCAAACTTCAACGGAACGTCTGGTGACGTTGACGTGCTGACTCACGAAGCAGGACACGCTTTTGCAAGTTATCTGTCATTCAAGAACGACCTTGACGCAGAAGCCGCGCTCGGAATGGAAACCGCCGAAACGCACTCTATGAGCATGGAATGTTTCTGCTGGAAGTTTATGGACAAATTCTTCGGAGAACGTGCAAACGACTACAAATTCAAGCACCTTTTCGACAACTTGTCTTTCCTGACCTACGGCACTATCGTTGACGCTTTCCAACACGTCATATACGAGCATCCCGAACTCACCCCCGACGAAAGAAACGCCGAGTGGAACAAACTCGAAGCCGAGTTCCGCCCATATCTCAACACCAAGGGCATGCGCTATTTCGAGAAAGGCACGAGATGGCAATATCAGATGCACATCTACGAAACGCCGTTCTACTATATCGACTACTGTCTTGCGCAGTCGGACGCATTGCAATTCCTTTTCAAATCGCTAGACGATTATCAGGACGCATTCGACCGCTATCTCACTTTCACGTCGAAAGGCGGCACGGAATTCTTCACCGATATGCTTAAAGAAGCAGGCATCAACTCCCCGTTTGAAGACGGCGCACTCAAAGAAGTCGCAGCAAAGAGCGAAGCGATTTTGAACGAACTGTCAAGAGCGTAAACTCGTAAAATCGTGCATCTAACATATTATTTTATAGTTTAATATAAAACAACGCATCAAAAAAGCACCGCAAATGCGGTGCTTTAGATTTTGACTTGATTGACACAAGCAATTGCTGTATAATACAAGAATGGAACAGGAACTGGAAAACTCAACGACGGTTGCAAATAACATAATAGAACCGATTCAACAAAAATCACGAAATTGCGCTTTCGATATAGTGCGTATCGTTGCAATGTTTCTCATCGTTTGCTCACATTTTTTAGGACACGGCGGTTTTGTGAAAAACATGACCGGCGCGAATTTCGTTTTCGGAAGAATTCTCACTTCACTTTTCAATCCGTCCGTAAATATATTTGTCCTTATCGGAGCATACTTTACTTGCACTTCAAAAAAGCTCAAATGGCAGCGACTTATTAAACTTTATGCTCAAGTCTGGATATACAGTATGACTTTGTTCATAGTCTTTTTGTTCGTTCAAGGGGTTGAAAGTTTCTCTGCCGAATGGCTTCTATCGTCTATTTTTCCCGTTGTATCCGGCAAATACTGGTTTTTCTCGGCATACATATTTATGATGCTCGCTTCTCCTTTTCTCAATATCCTAATCGAGCAAATAAACAAAAAAACGCACCTGGCAATATGCATCGTGTCGATTATTTTCGGAATTCTAGCAGGAGACGCTCACATTCTTCCGCAACTTGCTATGGGTGACGGATACAATGTTATATGGTTCATTATGCTGTATTTTATTGCTGCTTATATAAGAAAATACGATGTGAAAGTGCCTAAAAAATGGCTTTTTATTCCTATTGTTGCCTATCTCGCAACACTCGTGGCCGGATATTTTTTTAACACCGCTCAAAGTTCTATAGTACGTTCGACTCCTGCGATTATACTACTTATCGCTCTTAAAGACGTAAAAACAAACTCGGTACGTTTTTCAAAATTTACAACGGCACTGTCGGCAACTATGTTCGGGGTTTATTTGA
>CALGEU010000138.1 GCA_937881285.1 uncultured Clostridia bacterium
ATAACGGACGACGACATATTCGAAGCGTTCGTCGTGGGTGAGAAGTCCCGAAACAAACAAGGCTCGGGGTTGGGACTTGCGGTGTGCAAGAAAATCGTAAATATGCACGGCGGAGAAATCTCGCTTGCAAAAGAGCCGAAAGACGGATACAATACGGAATTCGACGTTCGCTTGCCGTTGTCAAAGCAAAGAGAAACGGAAGAATGCGGCGAACAATGACAAACTCAATTATGACGAAAGGTGCAATCTATCAAGCGGAAATACCTGCAAAAATCAATCTCTCACTCGCGGTCACGGGGCGCAGAGACGGTTTGCACACGCTCGATATGATCGTTTGTCCGTGCTATAAGTTTGTTGACGTCGTAAAATTCTTTCCGAACGAAAAAGGCGGAATAGAGATAAGGTGCAGGGCAAGTTTTCCGTCGTTTTGTCCCGAACGTTTCGAGAATTTCGTAAAAAGCAAGATTCAGTCCGTTGCCGACAAATTCGGCGTTTGCGGCATAGTCGAGATAGAAAAAAATATTCCGCTTGGAGCAGGGCTCGGCGGTTCGACGGCGTGCATAGTCGGCGCGATAAAAACGATGCGCGAATATACGCGCGCACTCGGCAAATCCGTGTCGTTAGATGACGGATTTCTTTTGTCTCTCGGCAGCGACGTGCCATGTATGCTGAATGGCGGAACGTGCAGAGTGCAGGGCGTAGGAGAAATTGTGACGCCGCTTGAAAACGACGAAAATCTCGATTTTGAAATCGTCGTAGCTGACGGCGGCGCAGATAGCGGCGCGGGCTATAAACTTTACGACGAATTGCAAAAAGGACGCGGAGAGTCTCAAACGGAAACGATTGTTCCGCAAACGGTGAAAGAAGCGTTGACCGTTTTGAGAAACGACTTGTTCGAAGCGTCCTGCAAGATAAATCCGAACATACGAATTGTCTATGACAACCTGAAAGCGAAAGGTTACGATAAAGTCGTAATGACGGGAAGCGGCAGTGCGGTGGTCGCAATAATCGAGCGTTGACAAATCGTCAAATCATGCCGTTGAAAATTTACATAAACATTATTTTTCATTTCAAAAACTTACAAAAACATCGAATAAAGTTGCAAATTTAACAAATTTTCAAAAAATGGAGTTGCAAAAAACATATTTTTGCGGAAAATGCAAAATTCCTATTGTATGCGCGCGCGTTTTTTGCTACAATAAAATAAAGTATTGTAAAAGTTGATTCATAAGAATTGCAACGCCGTTTTACTCCCGTCAAAAAGCGTTTGCAAAGTTTTCAGAATCGGTTTTTAGGAGAAAGTATGGCAAAAAACAAAGACAGTTACGCAAGTTATTTGTTCCACGAAGGGACGAATTATCAGGCGCAAAAAATGTTCTCCCCCGTTCCCGGCGTCGAAAACGGCGTTGACGGCTGGGAGTTCTCCGTTTGGGCTCCCAACGCAAAACGCGTATCCGTCGTTGGCGATTTCAACGACTGGGACGCAAACGCAAACGTCATGGAAAGACAAGACGACGGAGTTTGGGCAACGTTTATCGCAGGCGCAGAGCAATATCAGGCATACAAATATGCGATAACGGGACAAGACGACGCAACCGTTTTCAAGTGCGACCCTTACGGATTGCATTTTGAAACCGCACCTGCAAACGCGTCAAAACTTTACGACCTTTCGGGATACCGTTGGAAAGACAAGAAGTGGATGAGAGACAGAGAAAACTTCAATCCTTACGGAAGCCCGATAAACATCTACGAGATTCATTTCGGCTCGTGGAAAAAGTATGCCGACGGCAACTACATCAACTATGCGGCAATGGCGGACGAACTCATTCCGTACGTCAAAAAAATGGGTTACACGCACATCGAAATCATGCCGCTCACCGAATATCCGTTTGACGGAAGTTGGGGATATCAGACGACGGGCATGTTTGCTCCGACGTCTCGTTACGGCACGCCGAAAGACCTTATGGAATTTATCGACCGTTGCCACAGAGCTGGCATTGGCATAATTCTCGACTGGGTGCTTGCGCATTTCCCGCGCGACGAGCAAGGTCTGCGCCTTTTCGACGGCACGCCGCTTTATGAATACGCCGACCCGCGCAAGGGAGAACACAAAGAGTGGGGCACTATGGTGTACGACTTCGGCAAGAACGAAGTGAAGTCCTTCCTTATCTCTGCGGCAATGTTCTGGTTTGATACTTACCACATCGACGGAATTCGTTGCGACGCGGTGGCGAGTATGCTTTATCTCGACTACGGCAGAAAGGACGGAGAGTGGGCTCCCAATCAATACGGCGGCAACTACAATCTCGAAGCCAAAGATTTCCTTAAACAGATGAACACCGCGATACTTTCGAAATATCACGGCGCACTCACCATTGCGGAAGAGTCGACGGCATATCCGATGATAACAAAGCCTGCATACGACGGCGGTCTCGGGTTCAACTTCAAGTGGAATATGGGGTGGATGAACGACAGTTTGCATTATTTGTCGCTCGACCCGTTCTTCAGAAAGGACAATCACAACAATCTCACGTTTGCAATCACTTACGCGTACAGCGAGAACTACATATTGCCCATTTCTCACGACGAAGTCGTGCACGGCAAGTGCAGCATGATAAACAAAGTGCCGGGAGACTACGACGAGAAGTTTGAGGGGCTCAAAGCGTTTTACGGTTTTATGATGGGACACCCCGGCAAGAAGCTCA
>CALGEU010000139.1 GCA_937881285.1 uncultured Clostridia bacterium
CAAATCTTTGTTTTTTGACTTCTAACGGCATAAAATCGAACCGTTCTTTCCGTTTTTCGCTTCGTTTTCAAAGTTTTAGATTACGGAAAAATTTTTTAAATCACGTGAATTTCGTAGTCCGAGCCGCACACTCGTTTTTTCGCGGTTTTTCTGAAATTTTCGACATTCTAATCGCATTAAAAATTTATATTTTCTTCTGAGACCAACAGCGTTTGACACGCGCGCGAAATAATGCTATCATTCGTTGTATGGTAGCAAAACGAGAACTTAAAAACGTCAGTCCGCTCATTGCGAGCGACGCGCAAATCACGCTTATTACGAAGAGAAAACGCCAACGCGTGTGGGAGATAGATTTCCTGCGCGGCGTGTGCGTTCTTTTGATGATTCTCGACCATCTTGCCATTCTGATGAGCGACGTTTTCGGTCCGCAATGGTACGGCGGATACAATCGCGGAGACGCTTTCACAAGGTTTTGTTTTCAGTGGTACAACGGCTCTGCAAGAGAGATAATTCACCCGATTGTACTCTTTGTTTTCTTCTCGATTTCGGGCATTTCCTGTACGTTTTCACGCAACAACGCAAAACGCGGACTTATGCTCGGCGCAGTCGCACTTTTATACACGCTCGGTTCGTATATCGCGCAAAACGTTATGGGTATCGGCGGCGTTTTCGTGGCGTTCGGCGTGCTCGATTTCCTTGCCGTGTCCATGCTCCTTTATGCGTTCGTATCTTTCATCACGAGAGACAACCGCTGGGGCATAGCAGGCGCAAGCGTAATTCTCATCGTCGTAACGCTCGTCCTGTATTTTTGCTACACGCCGCCCGAAACCACTCCGAAATTCTTCGCCTGGATATTCCCGCCGCACGACTTTTACGGCAACCCGTCGCTTTTTTACAACGCATACGAGTTCTCTCCCGGCGATTTGTTTACGATGATACCCTACACCGCGTTTTATTTCGCAGGTGCGCTTATAGGCGAATTGTTCTATTACGAAAGATTGTCGCTCGTTCGTTTCGAACTTACGAACTATCTCTTCAAAAAGACTTGCGACGCACTGTACGCCAACGTGCAAAGCGAAAAGAAAGCGTTGCGCGAGTTTTCGATATTCACTCTTCGCATGCTTCTTGGCACGCAGAAAGTCGTAAAAGCGGTTGCAACTGGCGTTCAGAAATCAGTCTGTTTCGTAGGCAAACATGCCCTTATCATTTACATCGTTCACGTCGTGCTTCTTGCCGCGATACTGTCTTTGATTTCGGGCATATTTATAACTCCCGGCGACTTCGGGTTCTAAATGCAACTTCGATATTATAGCAAACAAAAAAACAGGCAAGATGCCTGTTTTTTTATCACTACGGAATATTTTCGCTTTAACTTCAATAAACGTCTCTCTTGTTCCTGCACTTGTCATTGTATATCGATTGGTTTCGACTTTTGCAATCGTTCGTCATCGACATTCATTGCAATAAAAAAGCCGTCCGCAGACGGCCTTTTACTTTTTTTACACTCTTCCGACAAGTTGCATACGCGTTCCGCGTCTCTCGCTCGCCTTTTTCATATCCGCGGTCTGTCGCATTATCCTGCGCGACAGTCTGTCCGCGCTTGCGACGCCCTTGACGAGATACGGTTGCTGTGCGTCGGACACCACGAGCAAATCGCCGATGCCGACAAGTCTTTGCAATGCGTTTTGTTTTGTCTCCACCATTTTGATTTCCGCAAGCGGAATAACGACCGTGCGCACGTTGAGAAAACCTTCTCTGTACACGACTTTGTCTTCGGTGAGCACCAACTCTTTGCTTTCAAGCACGATGAGTTGAATAAGGAAAGACAAAAGCACTATACCTGCCGCTCCAAGCAACACCCAACGCATAACGTCGTCGGTGAGATATTGCGCAGGCGTCGTCTTCGTGAACAAGGCTTCGATTTTATCTTTGAAAATCCACACAACCGCAACGAGTCCGCCAAGTATTGCGGCAATGAGAGCCGTCGTTGCAAAAGTCCACGACGAAAACTTGCCCTTTGCGACGATTCTTTCGATTTTTGAATATTTTCTTTCAAGCGTTTTCATATTTCACCTGCCGTCATTTCTGACATTTGGGGAATTTTGCCATGCGCACCAACGTGCAACCGAAAGGCACGTAGGTTCTTTCAAGGCTTTCTTCCGAAAAACTGCCGTTCTTTGGAATTTGCGTAAATCCGTTTACGTCGAAATCCCAGTTGGTTACGTTCTTTGACCTTATTTTGAGTTCAAACGGCGGAGTGTCGAACGAGAACGGCTTTGCGGTTATATCGTTCACTTCCGTCCTTTCTTCTTCATACAGCGTCTTTGCGCCGCCCTTTCTTGCAAGTATGGGCGCAACGTTCCACTTCTTCGCGCTCTTGACGTAGAGCATGCGGCGGTCTTGCGCGTCCTGCGTTATCTCGTAGGGAAGTTTGAGCGACATGAGCAAATTGCCCTTGTACATGCTCTCCGACCCGTCGGGATTTTCTTCGACGGTGAGCGGAATGTTCATTTTCAGCATAAACGTGCTGCCCGTTTTGAGTATGCACTTGACGGAGATTTCTCTCGTGCCGCTTGCGACGACCTGTCCGCCGGATATGAGTTGCATCATCGTATTGTTCGGCACGCGGAAGTTTATCTTCACTTCCGTTTCCGCACTTGCTTGCTCCACCTTGAAAACGACGGTGTTTCTGAACGGATACCCCGTGCGCTCGGCAATGGTGAGCATTGCGCCGTTCACCGCAATATCCATGGTGCAAGGCGTATAAGTCAAAAAATTCAATTCGTTTTCGTGAGTCATGCACGCCGTCTGCATGTATATCGGATATGCCGAAAGAGCCGCAATCGCGCCCCTTGACGCCTTTTTTGTATAATACGAATTCACCGCGTCGGTATACGGCAATTTTCTTTGGCAGGACGCTTCCACCTGATTGACGAGAACGGTGTCCTGCACCGCCGTGCAATCTTCGAAGCATGCTCCCGGTATGAGATTGAACGCAATCTTTTCAAGCAAATCGACCGCGTGATAATCGCGCGTTTCCCGTATCACTTCGACAAGCGATTCCATAGTTTCGACGGCGGCTTCGACGTCCACCGCGCACACGCCCTTGTTTGTCGCAAGACGCGGGTCGCAAGCAAACGCTCCGAGCGGCGTTCCGAAATGCTTTTCGAGAGAATTTATCATTTTGAGAGAAAGCGAAGCCAACTCGCTGTCCCCCATAAACTTGCCGTAGGTCACGGGATATTTGATTGCCTTTGCAACGTTCACGCCGCTTGTCGTGACGGCGGTCTGATGTGCGCCTTTTCGCCATTCTTTATCGGCGTATTCGTGCGTGAACGGTTTTGCGTGTTTTGTGGTTTTTTCAACCGATTCGCCGTTTAACACCGTCTTTTGCACACGTTTAAGTGCCGTTTGTGAAATATAACGGTTGTACGGTTTTTTGTACGGAAAGCGCGCAGAAAGTTTGAACCAATCCACGCATTCGTCTCTTAAAATTTCGCCCAGATCGTGCAACCATTCAAGGTCGGTTTCCTTATACACGGCGTCGATTGCTTCTATCTCGTCAAGCAGTCTTGCGCGAGAATCGTACCAGGTTGCGTTCACCGTGTGTGTGTTGAACTGATTCTTGAAAAACTTCTTCAAAAACGGAAGCACGCGTTCGTTGCCCGTCGCTTCGTAATAGGTCAGAAGGGTTTTCACCGCTTCGATTTTCGGAGTTTGAGAAAGCGTGTTTTTCGGGCCGAAATCGCCGCCTTCGTTTGCACTTGCAAATATCGGCGCAACAAAACTCACGACTTTGTCTTTGAGCATTTTGTCATCGAGCGCGCTTGAAAGCAGAATGAGACCGCGGACGTACCTTGGCAGGCTTTCGCCGCCGTTCCATTCGCCGTTTTTCACAAGCCCCGGAAGCGCGCCGATACGTTTTTGCAAGTTGGACATAAGTTGCATCTCGTCAAGAAGCCAACCTTGCGGACGAATCGCGCCGAGCGGGAGTTTATTCATGCTTTTGTCTACGTTTTTTGTCAAAATGCGCCTTCTTTTCGTATGGCATAGCCATACGCGCTTATTAATATAAGTTACCACATAAATTTGACAAATGCAAGTGAAAGAATTATCATAAAATCGTATTAAGGAGCGAAATATGAAATACATACTAGTTTTGTGCGACGGAATGGGCGATTATCCCGTGCCCGAACTGGGCGGAAAAACACCGCTCGAATACGCACGCACTCCAAATATGGACAGGCTTGCCCAAACCGCGCGTATAGGTCTCGTGAAGACCGTCCCTGACGGATTTACCCCCGGAAGCGACGTGGCAAATCTCGGCGTGCTCGGCTTTGACGTGAGAAAATGCTACACGGGAAGAAGTCCGCTCGAAGCGTTGTCCATGGGCGTTGAAATGCACGAAAACGAAATCGCAATGCGCACGAATCTCGTGACGCTTTCAAAAGACGAACCTTTTGAAAACAAAATCATGAAAGACTACTCCGCAGGTGAAATAAGCGACGAAGAAGCGAGCGTTCTTATGGACGCGATAAAAGCCGAATTGTCAACCGACAAATTCGTGTTCTACAAAGGCGTGAGTTACCGCCACTGCCTTATCGTCAAAGACGCTTTGCCAAACGAAGACTTGACGCCGCCCCACGACATAAGCGGACGAAGAATAGGCGAGTATCTGCCAAAAGGCGCGCTCGGAAAGCAACTCGAAGCCCTTATACGCAAATCTTACGAAATCCTGTCCGTTCACCCGATAAACGTCGAGCGTGAGAAACAAGGCAAAAATCCTGCCAACTCGATATGGTTCTGGGGAGAAGGCACGAAGCCGTCGATTCCGAGCTTTCAAAGTCAGTACGGAAAAACGGGAACGATGATAAGCGCGGTTGACCTGCTCAAAGGCATAGCCGTCGGAAGCGGTATGCAGAACGTTTCCGTGCAAGGCGCAACTGGCACTATTGACACCAATTTTCTCGGCAAAGCGCAAGCGGCAATAGACGCGCTTGAAAGCGGAAGAGATTTTTGCATGATACACCTTGAAGCCACCGACGAGTGCGGACATCAACGCAACCCGAAAGACAAGGCGAAATCCATAGAACTCATTGACGAAAAAGTGATAGGGACGCTTGCAAATCATTTTGAGAAAAGCGGCGAAGATTACGCACTTCTCGTAATGCCCGACCACTACACTCCCGTAAGTCTCGGCAAGCATACGGCAGAGCCCGTTCCGTTTATGCTATACGCATCGAACAAAACACTCGGAAAAGGCGAAGTCTACGACGAAAATCACGCTACCGCAAGCGGCGATTTTATCGCCGACTCACGCGATTTGACAGACTGTTTTTTGAGTCTGAACTGACAACGCATATAAATTGTAAATTTGCACTTATATCACAAAAGCGACGCTTTATGCGCCGCTTTTGTGATAATAAACTTGGTTTCTTGTCAATTAGTCTTGTATGACTTTTCGGTTATTTTGTCCGTGACGGTCTTCTTTTGTTTCTTGCCGTCAACGTATTTGTGCACTTCCACTTTGAACTTTTTGGCAACCGCTTTGCGCATTGCTTTCATCACGATTTTAGTGATTTTGAGTGCGAGTTGAACAACCGCAACGAAGAACGTCGCGCCGAACACAATCCATTTGACGAGATTCATTTCTCCATTTGCAAGACCGACCATAGACACTGCGGTGAGCGCAAGGAACATTATGTTTACGCACGCCTTGAATATGCCGAGTGCTTTCTTGTAATTCTTTATGTTTGCATGTGCTTTTTTCGGGTCTTTGAACGTGAAAACCACAAGGCATATAAACACGATTATGAACACCGCAAGCATGGGAATAAGCGCATACGTATACGCCGATTCAACCCATTTTTTGGAAATGAACATGCACACCGACACGATTGCGTACAACGTGGAAATCACCGTCCAGGCAACGTTCAGTTTCTGCACGATCGACAACCCTTTGTCGTTTTCTTCCTGCACTACCGCCGCCGTCGCTTCATCGATCTGCTGCTGCGAAAATTCGCCTTCGGATACAGGCTTCACTTCTTGGGCGTCTTTTGGAACAAATTTAGTTTTCTTGTCTTTCTTCATCGATTTTTCCTGTGTTTTGATTTTATATCGGCATTATACCACAAACCGCCG
>CALGEU010000140.1 GCA_937881285.1 uncultured Clostridia bacterium
CCGCAACGTCTTTGACGATTTCTTCGCGCGGTTTCGTCTCGTATAGATTTATAACGTCGTACGCCACGTCGTCGACGCCATGCACGCTTCCGCTCGCAACGTCGAGCACGATATTGTATCCGTTCAGTTTGAAAGAATGAATCATTTGTATTTTCCTATCGACACAAAAAACGCCTAGACGTATCTAGGCGACTTTTGTGATTTTTGGGTTAAAAAGTTATTTTGCTGCTTTCTCGCACTTTTGGTTTGCAACGCCACAAGAAGTCTTGCAAGCGGATTGGCAAGAAGTTTGGCATTCGCCGCAGCCGCCGTTCTTTTTGCTTTCGTTAAGGTCGCGAGTTTTCAAGGTTACAATTCTTTTCATCGTAATGACTCCTTACTTTTAATATATATCATTATAGAAACAACGCCGTGTTTTGTCAACACAAATGTCCAAATTGCCTATCCGTCCGATTTTCTCGGTCAAAAGACAAAAGTGCGCAGTTTTTCATATCGTTTGAAACTATACGATTCAATTCTGTTTCACCACGAGTATTCCGCTCGGGAAAGTGCCTTTTTCGCTTGATACGTTCACGCCGTTTTCATACTCTAACGTCGCGTATTTTATAAACTCTCCGTCTATGACTTCGCCCTTTACGATTATCGGCGCGCCGGGCGGATACGCCCACACGTTCTCTGCGCACACTCTTCCTTCGCTTTTGTCGAAATCGACTATTTCGGTGCTTAAACTCTTGATTTGATACGGTTCAAGTGCCTTTTTTGCGATTTCGAGCACAGGTTGCGTAACAAGCCCGTTTCTGAAAGCAAGACTGTCGTCAAGCGAAAACAGTGCGTCTATAAGTGCGCCGAAAGACTCATAGCCGTCGCCGAGTCCCGTCATTGCTATGGCATAATTTACGCTTGCCATTTCAAGTTCTATATCGTAGGCTTTGCGCAAAACGCTTTTGAGTTCCAAGCCGTTGGTGTTTGCCCCCGTGCATAGAATCACAAGTTTCGACTTGTCGTATGCAAACACTCTCGAATCCTTTTTCGGCTCGAACAATCCGAGTTTTTTCAGACGAGACAACGATTTTCTCGTTGCGTCTATCTCGTCGAACCATTTTTCGAGAGCGCGTTTTTTGTCGTCTTCAAGGAATCGCACGCAACCGTCTATCGACGCCATAAGCACGTATGACGGCGAACTCGATTCGAATACGGCAAGATTCGAATCTATCTCTTTCATATCGACCCTGTCCGTCAAAACATGCAAAAGTGCGGTTTGCGTAAGGCTTGGGAGCGTTTTGTGAAGGCTGTTCACCACCATATCCGCGCCCAGTTGTCTCGCACTTTTTTCAAATCTTTTGTCAAGTCCCAGATGTGCGCCGTGCGCTTCGTCAACGAACAGTATCGCGCCGCGTGCGTGACATATATCTGCAATTTTCTGCACGTCGCTTATCACGCCTTCGTACGTCGGGCTTGTGATTACGACGAGTTTTATATCTTCGTTTTCGTCAAACGCCTTTTCGACGTCTTTGGGGGCTACCGAGCCGTAAAAACCGTATTCTTCAAAATATGTCGGGCGAACGTATACGGGCGTGAGCGAGCAAATTTCAACCGCATTGAAAACGGATTTGTGACAGTTGCGCGCAACGAGCACTTTATCTCCTGCTTTCGTCACCGCTCTCACCCCTGCGAGAATTCCGCAAGTGCTGCCGTTTATAAGGAAACGCGTGTATTTCGCGCCGTACAAAGTTGCCGCTCTTTCCTGCGCCGACTTCAAAATTCCGTTTGCGTCGTGAAGATTGTCAAAGCCTTCTATTTCGGTTATATCAATTTTTTGCGCGCCGAAAAGAAAATCGAAAGGCGCACGTTTATGCCCGGGCATGTGAAAAGGCACGATTTTGTTGTCGTCGTGTTCTTTCAGAAGCGTTGCGAGACTTTTTTCGTCGTTGGTTTTGAACGGATTGTCTCTTTTCACGCGATTCGGATGAAAAATTTTCGGATTTCTTTCTCTCATATTTTAATTATATCATATCTTTTGAAAAATGCTATGGAAAAATGTTTTAAGGCGTGTTATAATCAAGAAAAATGAGCGTTATCGCTTGAAAACTCGGCGTTTTGCACAAAAACGCACCGTATAGACGATGAAAAAGAAAATTATCACGACCGTTTTAACACTTGCATTTACACTCGTGCTTTGTGCGACGCTTTTTGCGTGCGACAAAAAAGGCGACGACGGAAAAATAAATTACGCCATAGACAACTCTTTTATCGTGCTTGAAAGAAACGTCGGAAACGCACTTGTGTTCTCGCCCGTCACAAACGCTACGCGCGACGAAAACGGCGAAGTGACAAACGGCAACAATCTCAACTGCGAGTACGGCGTGATTTTGTACGTCGGAATGGGCGTTGAACCCGAAAGATATTCTTATCTTGCCACCGCACTTGCAAAACAAGGCTATCTCGTCGTAATACCGCAACTTGACAACAATCTTGCATACACCCACTACCAAGCAGAAGAAAAAGCGTTTGAAACCTACGGCAACGTGAAGTTTTTCATCGCAGGGCATTCCTTTGAAGGCGGTGCGAGCGCAATACGCAGAACGTCGGAAAACAAAGACAAAGTTATGGGCACGGTGCTTTTTGCTCCCGTTGGAAGCAGACACAAATTGCTTGACGAAAACGGCGAACCCGTCAAAGACAACGACGAAGTAGAAATCTACGTTTCGGACAATCTTCTCGATTGTTCGCTGCCCGTTCTTCTCGTCGAAGCGGACAACGACAAAGTTCGCACCAAAGAGCAATCGGACAACGCAAAAGCAAGACTCAAAGACGGATACGTTTCAAAAGTCGTGCAAAACGGCAATCACACCGCGTTTGCTCAAATCGACGTCGAAGACGATTTGCCGATAAAGTTTTTGCCAAACTTCACCGACGACGTAAACGCAACGACAATAGAACAAAAGAACGCACAACGCATCGAGACTTGCAACGTCGTCCTTGCGTTTCTTCGCTCCGTCGTTCTCGGATAACAAAAAACAAACTCATACAACAAGAAAAAGCGCACCGATTAAGGTGTCACCATTAGGGAAACAGGCGTAAGCGAAAAACTTACGCCTGTTTTCTTGTCTTTTACGGCAACTCTGTTTCGCCTACGTGGGTTAGAACTTTTTCGTTAATCCTTCGACAAAAATCGCTTCACTCATTTCTGAATCCTTCGCACGGCTCGTAGTTCAATGTATCCGCGCTGTCCGCGAGGTTCTAATTGAATGCGCGGATTTTCATCGT
>CALGEU010000141.1 GCA_937881285.1 uncultured Clostridia bacterium
GACGAAACGAGATGCGGAGAACTCAAAAAGTTGTTGCCGTACAAATAAGGAGAATTGAACAATGAGAATTAAAAGAGCAGTCAACGCAGTTAAAAAGCGTAGAAAAATAATGAAACAAGCAAAGGGTTATTACGGCGGAAAGCACACCCTTTATCGTGTTGCAAAGCAACAACTTCTCAAGAGCGGCGTTTATGCATACGTTGGCAGAAAGCAAAAGAAACGTGATTTCAGACAACTCTGGATTGCACGTATCAACGCTGCTGCACGTATCAACGGTATGAGTTATTCCACTCTTATGCACGGTCTCAAAGTTGCAGGCATCGATCTCAACAGAAAGGTGCTCAGCGAAATCGCAATCAGCGATCCCCAAGCATTCACGGCTCTCTGCGACCAAGCAAAGAAGGCTCTCGCATAATAAAACGAAGTATCCGTTGCGCATTGATTTGCGCAACGGATATTTTACGAGTATTTTTCTTATAGAGACGTATTCGATTTGACAACGTGATCAAGGCGGTAAAATGACGCAAATCATCACTTCCACCCAAAATCAATACGTAAAGCAGGCTCGCTCGCTTGCGCAAAAGAAGTTCCGTCAGCAAACGGGACTATTTTTGGTTGAGGGGGCAAATCTTTTGAAAGATATGCCGACGGGCGTGCAGGTGGAATACGTTCTCGCAACTCAAAAAAGGCTTGACGAAGCAGAGAAGTTTTTCTCGACTTCAAGCGAAGATATGGCGGAGAACGCCGTTTTTTCTACGCGCGCGCACGTGTATGCGGTAAGCGACGACGTGATGGAATACGTGGCGGACACCGTTTCGCCGTACGGAATTTGCGCGGTTTGCAAAATGCCGAAGAACGAATTTGCTATGCCTTGCGGCAATGCGCTTTTGCTTGACGGCGTGAGTGACCCCGGAAATCTCGGAACGATTTTCAGAACGGCGGCAGCGTGCGGTTTTTGCGATATATATCTTCTCGACACGGCGGATATATATTCTCCCAAAGTCGTAAGAGCGACGCTCGGCACTCTTTTCAAGGTCAGAGCGTGTCAAATCGACGAAGAGCAGGCAATATCGCTTTGCAAATCGACGTCGAGTGCGGTTTTGGATATGGACGGCGAAAATATCCTTGAAAACAAGCCGAAAGCCCCGATTTTGTTTATATCGGGCAACGAAGCGCACGGCGTGCGCGATTCTCTCGTAAAAAACGCTAAAAAAATCTACTCGTTGCCGATGCAAAACGACGTAGAATCATTGAACGTGGCGGTCGCAACGGCCGTTGCAATGTATCAATCAATATAGGAGAAAACAAGTATGAGTGGACACAGCAAGTGGCATAATATTCAACAGAAGAAAGGCAAAACCGACGCGGCGCGTGCGAATATCTTCACAAAGATAGGTCGTGAAATCGCGGTTGCGGTCAAAGACGGCGGCGCAGATCCCAACAGCAACAGCAAACTCGCGCAAGTTATCGCAAAGGCAAAAGACAACAATATGCCCAACGACAACATCATGCGTTCCATAAAGAAAGCCAGTGGCGAACTCGGCTCTATCAACTACGAAGACATGACCTACGAAGGATACGGCGTAGGCGGTACGGCAATCATCGTCGAAGCACTCACCGACAACAAAAACCGTACGGCAGGCGACGTGCGTCACCTTTTCGACAAATTCGGCGGCTCTATGGGCACGACGGGTTGCGTTTCGTTTATGTTCAAACGTCGCGGCGTTATCACAATCGCAAAAGCGGATATCGAAGAAGACGACCTTATGATGTACGCACTCGAACTCGAAGGTTTTGAAGACATCAACTCCGAAGACGACGAAGTGTTTGAAGTTTACACGGATTCAGCGTCTTTGCAATCCGTCCGCAAGAGTCTCGAAGACGACGGCGTGAAAGTCCTTTCCGCAGAAGTTTCCATGATTCCTGACAACTACGTCACGCCGACCGAAGAGCAACAGGCAACCATCATCAAGATGATTGACAAACTCGAAGAACTCGACGACGTGCAAAACGTTTATCACAACGCAGAACTCGACGTAGAAGAAGACGAAGACTGATTTGTCTTGCAAAACGTCTAAAATATCTTGACATGTTTGCGAGTCGGTGCTATTATCTAATATCGGTAAATATGAAAGAAGTTTCATATTGAAAATATGAAAAGCCCGACTTGCATTTGTCTTACGGCAACTTGGCAGGTCACAAAAACCGAATAAACTTTTTACGCGCCAAGGCACAAAGGCATATATATGGAAAAAATTTATCTTGATCATGCGGCAACGACGCCGCTGTCACAAAAAGCGTTTGACGCAATGAAGCCGTATTTCAGCGACGTCTTCGGCAATGCAAACTCGCAACACGTTTACGGTCGCGAAGGCGCAAAGGCCGTCAACGACGCAAGACAACTTCTTGCAAACTGCATCGGTGCAAAGCCGAGCGAGATTTATTTCACGTCCTGCGGCACTGAAGCGGACAACTGGGCTGTCAAAGGCATTGCGCTTCAGAATATCGAAAAGGGCAAACATATAATCACGACTCAAATCGAGCATCCTGCAATTTACACGACTTGCAAGCAACTTGAAAAGTACGGCTGGGAAGTGACGTATCTTCCCGTTGACAACGAAGGTTTCGTGTCAGTTGAAGACCTTGAAAAAGCAATCAGACCCGATACCGTTCTTGTCAGCGTGATGTTTGCAAACAACGAAATCGGCACAATCGAGCCTATCAAGGAACTCTGTGCAGTCGCTCACGCACACGGCGTTTTGTTCCATACGGACGCGGTTCAGGCAACGGGCGCAGTGAGATACGACGTCAAAGATTTGGGTGTTGACTTGCTGTCTATGTCCGCTCACAAGTTCTACGGACCGAAAGGAATGGGCATGCTCTACGTGAGAAACGGTATCCGCATCGAGAAACTTCTCACGGGCGGCGAGCAGGAAAGAGCGCATCGCGGCGGAACGACCAACACTCCCGGCGTCGTCGGCATGGCAACCGCACTTGACGAAGCACTTTCAACTCTTGAAGAAGACGACAAATACGTTGCGTCTTTGCGCGACCACTTCGTTGAAAGAGTGTTGAACGAGATTGACGATATCTATTACAACGGCGCAAAAGACACCGCAAAACGTCTTCCGAACAACGCGAATTTCAGTTTCAGATACATCGAAGGAGAATCGATTTTGTTCTCTCTCGACCTTGCGGGAATCAGCGCGTCTTCCGGTTCTGCATGTTCGTCCGGTTCTCTTGAACCGTCCAGAACTTTGCTTGCAATCGGCGTACCCGTAGGCACGGCGCACGGCTCAATCAGATTTACGTTCGGCAAACACAACACGATGGAAGAAGTCGATTACACCGTCGATGAACTCGTCAAAATCGTAAAGCGTCTCAGAGACATGTCTCCGCTTTACAAGAAATAATCGTTTATAGAAAAAACAAGGGCATATACCCAAGGAGTATAGATATGTACAACGAAAAAGTTATGGAAGTGTTCAAAAATCCGCAACACATGGGCGAAGTCGAAAACTACAATGCAATCGGCACGGTCGGCAACGAAGTGTGCGGCGATATAATGCAAATCACGATGAGAATTGAAGACAACGTCATCAAAGACGCAAAATTCAAGACGTTCGGTTGTGCTGCGGCAGTTGCGTCAAGTTCAACGGCAACGGGCATGATAATCGGCAAGACCATCGAAGAAGCACTCAAACTCACCAACAAGCAAGTCATCGAAGAGCTCGAAGGTTTGCCACCGCAAAAGATTCATTGCTCCGTCCTTGCAGAAGACGCAATCAGACTTGCAATCGATTCTTATCTCAAAGGTGAAGTCCCGAGCAAAGAAGAGAAGTAATATAAAGTCTTTTCAAAAAGAGCGGTCAACGACCGCTCTTTTTTTTACGTAATTTTGAAGTTTGACGCCTTTTGTTCGGTTGTCACAAGCACTCATTCGATGTCGTATATGCGTTTGCAGTTCGATAT